>DAONFR010000001.1:0-23076 GCA_035403725.1 Minisyncoccota bacterium
CCCGAAACAAAAATGTTTGGTCTAAAATCTCTCTAGGGTCGAATACATTATAACAGGCTAGCTCTTATTCTCCAAGAGCAGATATTCACAGGCTTATATTAGGTAACAACTGACAATTAATGTCTAATGCCTGATGTCTAAACAGAATTCAAATTTTAAAGGTTAAATTTTAAATTTTGTGTAACCCAGGGGAATCTTGTATGGTGCCTTAGCCGTATCTAAGACATAGACAGGACAAGTCAACCCGCCTACCCTTTTTCTTAAAGCATCCATTATTTTAGCTTCTTTTTCAAAACTAACGGTAAAGTGCTCTGTCCCCTGCGGCTCATCATTATGAAAAATATAATAAGGCTTAACACCGATAGCTAAAAGTTCATTAAATAATTTTTCTAAAGTAGAAACTTTGTCGTTGACCCCGCGTAAGAAAACCGTTTGAGAAAAAAGAATACAACCACTTTCTCTTAATTTTTTAATGGCCTGACAAGTTTCTTGAGTAATTTCGTCTGGATGTTCAAAGTGAACAAGCAAATACAAAGGCTGTTTAGGGCTCTCTTTTAAAATATTTAAAATCGTTTTATCAATGCCTTTGGGACAGGAAACAGGTAAACGAGTGCCTATCCTAACTATCTTAATTTGTTTTAAAGAGCCTAAAATTTTAAGAGCTTGCTTTAAAAGTTCTGGTGCAGTAAGAGGGTCACCTCCCGATAAAATAACTTCATTTATTTTAGAGTGTTTCTGTATATAAACAGCCATTCTTTTGATATCGGCTATGGTAATCTCTCCTTTTTTAATATCGGAAACTGAACGCCGCCTGGTACAAAAACGACAGTAGGCTGAGCAATTAAGAGTTAATAAAATCAATACTCGGTTTGGGTATTTGTGAACAAGCCCAGGCACTGGCATATTAATATCCTCTTCAAGAGGATCAATGGCAGCAGTTTTTTTATTTTCCAGGAGAGAAGGATAGAACTCCCTTCTCACGGTTTTAGACTTAGAAGCTAATTTTTCTATATAGGGATTAACTTTAAAAGCGATCATGAAAGCAAAATAATTTATAATTGGCAAACAAAGAGATTCTAACAAAACGCGCCCTATAGTAACATTTGAAAGGTAAAATGGCAAACAAAAAGACACCTTGTAAACACAGGGTGCCTTTTTATTTCTCAACTAGTTAGAAGATAGTACTTTCGTCAGAACGTTCGTAATCAAACATTCTGTCATTAGCAAACCAAAGGCCTAACTCATGTTCCGCCTCTTCTTTGGTGCCAGAAGCATGAATCAAGTTGCGAACCGCCCTCTTATCTTTATTGGCTAGTGTTGGAGAGTCAACCGAGAAATCCCCTCTAATGGTACCCATATCAGCGGAAGCAGGAATTGTTTTACCGACAATTTTTCTTACCATTTCGATAGCATGTAAACCTTCAACAGCAATTTTGACAATAGGACCAGAGGACATAAAATTAACTAACCAATTACGACATTCTTGACCAATTTTTAATGGATCATCTGTACCCATCTCCTTTATAGGGTCCAAACCATAATCCTTATAAGAGGCTAAGGTTTTTTCTCCCATACCTCTCATCCAACCTTCGTCATGAGGATAATGTTCATCGATTTGTTCAGGTCTTGCCCAAACCATTTCCATACCCACTACTTTGAGACCTCTCATTTCTATGCGACGAATAATCTCACCAATAAGAGCCCTTTTAACCCCATCGGGTTTTATAAGTACCAAGGTTCTTTCTTTTTTTTGGTCTGCTGTAAAATTATCCATATCTTATTTTTTTAGAGTATTAATTTCTATACCTAACTCTTTAATTTGAGCTTTATCTACACTGGCAGGAGAATTCATCAAAGGATCAAAGCCTTCGCCATTTTTAGGGAATGCAATAGTTTCCCTAATATTCGGTTCGTTTTGGAAAATAGCCATAAGCCTATCAACACCTAAGGCAATTCCACCATGAGGAGGAACACCATACTTGAAAGCTTCAAGTAAATGACCAAATTTTTCTTCTATGGAAGCTTGACTATTGCCCATAATTTCAAAGATCTTCTCTAGCAGTTCTGGTTGGTAAGTTCGGAGTGAGCCACCACCAGCTTCAAAGCCATTAAGTGCCAAATCATATTGATCGGCAGTGACGCTTTCAGGATGCTCAGTCATACGGCTGATGAGTTCTGGAACCGTTTCCCCTTCTAAAAATTTAGGACGAGTAAATGGATGATGAACAGCGTCCCAACGTTTTTCGCTTTCTTTCCATTCAAACATGGGAAAATTAACAATAAAAGCAAAGGCTAGCTCATTATTATCCTCTTTATTTTGACGGATATCTGGTTTATCACTGTGATACTTTTCTATAGCGTCTTTGTATTCAATCCTAGGAAAAGGCACTTGGAGAATATGTTTATCTGGCAAATAAGTCTTTACATATTCCACGATCATTTTTTCCATTAAATCAAGAATATGATCGCTATCCCAGAAGCTGGTCTCAATATCTAATTGGGTAAACTCTGGTTGTCTATCACCTCTTGCATCTTCATCTCTAAAGCAACGAGCAAACTGAAAGTATCTTTCAATTTGGGCCACCATTAAAAGTTGTTTATACTGTTGTGGTGATTGTGGCAAAGCATAAAAATTACCTGGAGAAATACGGGCAGGAACCAAATAGTCGCGAGCTCCTTCTGGAGTAGAGCGAGTAAGATTAGGGGTTTCTATTTCGGTAAAGCCTTTGGCGCTTAAATAATTGCGCACAAAAAGCATGAAATCATGACGAGCTTTAAGATTATTTTGCAAACGTTCTCTTCTTAAATCCAAATAGCGATATTTTAGCCGCAAATTTTCACCTATATCATAACCCAAACCTTCCACATCAATAGGTAAAACATCAGCCTTGGAATAGACAGTTATTTTTTGCGCTCCGATTTCTATATCGCCAGTCATTAGTTTGGCATTGCGATTCTTTTCAGGACGCATATGAACAGTGCCTTCTAGATTAATAACCCAGGCAGGACGTAATTGATTGGCTATCTCGTAAGCTTCGCCATCGGCTTTAGAAAAAACAACTTGAATAAGGCCGCTTTTATCTTTCAAGTCTATAAAAATAATATTACCGTGGTCACGGCGTGTCGCCACCCAGCCAGAAAGGGAAACTTGCTCCCCTTCTTCGTGTTTTATATCTTTAATCCAAATTCGTTCCATATCAAATATTTAAAGTGTTTTTAATATACCACAAAGAGTTTAGTTTATAAAGCTATAAGTGGAATACCAAAAAGTCCAAAGTCCAAAATCTAAAGTTTAAATAAAACTCTAATGTTAAAAATTTAAAGGAAACATAATTATTGAACTTCAAAAATTTTGTGTTTTTCTTACTTTACAAACTTTATGAACTTTAAAAACTTGATAAACTTTTGCTCAATACACTAAATCAAAAAAACCGTTTGGCTTAAAAACAAACCCTATACTGCCCTGCCAATCAGTCCGTAGTGTAAGAATATTTAAACTGGCTAAGCGGCTCAGTACTTCTAAAGTAGGGTGTCCATAAGCATTATCCCCCACTTCTATAATGCCATAAGCGGGGTTTAAGGCTTTTAACCAGTCATAGCTGTTAGAGCCTTTAGACCCATGATGAGCGATTTTAATAATATCTGCTTTTAAGTTTGGATAAAGGGCTAAAATTTTCATCTCTTCCTTTGTTCCAATATCACTAGTAAACAGAAAACTCTTGTCCCAATCTTGATAAAGAATCACTAAGGCTTGAGAATTCAAGGCAACGGAAGAGGTAATATTATTAGTAAGAGGCCAAAGAACCTGGAAAAAGTTATTGGCAGAAAGTTTAATCTTATTGCCCGCTTTAGCTAAATACAGTTTAGTACCATTTTGAGAAAGAACTTCTAGAAGGCTCTGATAGGTAAGGTTGGGGTTGCTAATCTCTGGCATAACAACTCCACGTATAGGATAAGATTCTAAAACATAACGTAAACCTTCATAGTGGTCCGTATTGGAATGAGTAATCACCGCTAAATCAATCGATTCCCCCAAAGGTATAACTCGTCCCAAGGCCTTAAGTATTTGCCTATCTGGTCCGGCGTCAATTAAAATATTCTTTCCTCTATATCTAATTAACTCTGCGTCGCCCTCCCCCACAGACAAAAAATATACTTCATTCAAACTTCGGGAACGATTGGCATAGATTAAAAAACAAGCCAAAAGATTTACTAGAAAGAGTACCAGAAGTAGTCGATACCCTTTTTTAAATTGTTGCGAAGTAAGAATAAACATTTTTAAATAATATTTCCATTTTTCCTAAGCTGCAAATGTATGAAGTAAACCAGCAATAAATAATAAAAAACAATCCAAGTAAAAGATATCACAGGTAATCTAAAGGACAAAAAATTTAAGGAAGCAACAAATTTTAAAACCATTAATTGTAGCCTAATAATAGTTTCTACAAAAAACCCTAAAAGATAAGCCAGACTTGGTATTAGAGGGGAAATAAAGAGAAGAGTGATAACTAGAAAGGTGGCTAAGGGAACTAGTGGTAGCACAGGCAGATTAGCTAGGAGAGGTTTAAGAGAGAGTATTCCTCCATTCCAAATTAGGATAGGGCTAACAAGCAAAATAACCAAAACGCTATCCCAAAAAGTTTCTGAAACAGCAGATTTAACATTACCTAGTCTGTCTACAGAAATTGTTTCTACCTTGGGCTTAATAATTTGTTTACAGAGTAAGCCCAAGGAAGCTAAGAAAGAAAGTTGGAATCCCATATCGTAAATTACAATAAGAGGATTTACTAGAATCATAACAAAAGCAGTTAAAAGAAGAACATTAAGAAAATTACCCATTCTTTCAAGCCGTTCAGCGCCTAAAATAAGGCTTAACATAATGCCAGCTCGAATAGCGGAGGCGGGACTACCAGCTATAGTAATAAAAATTATATTGAAGATTAATGATAACCCATAGGCAAAATGGGGAGAAAAATGGAAAAAGAGGAAAATACGCTTAAGTAAAAGAAATAAAATGGCAATATTAAAACCAGAAACGGCTACTATATGAGTCATGGAGGTGCGTTCTAAAATATCTTTAATTTCAGAGTCGGTGGTTTTATCGTCCCCTAAAATATACCCTTGGGCTAAGCTCAAAAAAGGTTCACGAATATTGTGAGACAAAGTTTTATGCAAGGATTGTCTGAATCGCATAAGTAGATTAGAGAAAGAATGTTGTGGTCCTAATTCAATTTCTAAAAGGCTGGGATTCGTTAGATAACCGAGACATTGGAGGCTAACTCTCTCCCCAGTTGTAAAATTTCCTTTAATCTTTAAAGTACTGCCCAGATTTAATTTATTAGAATCATTAGTATAAAAGCAGATATTGGTTCGTGGGTATGGCCAAATTTTATTATTAACTGCCCCTAGTCTAAGAGTAACAAAAATACCCTTTTGAGCAGATTCCAAGGTTACTACTTTCCCTTGTATAGTGGTCTGCTTATTAGTTAAAGATTTAAGAAGATAATTTTGGATTTTAAATTGATTGAAAGTGCGACCACCAATTAAGTTACCTCCGAAAAAGCCTAAAAGAATCAAACCGGTGATCCAAACTTTATAATTACCTTTTAAAATCCCTTGGCTGACTAAAACAAGTACGAGCAATAGCACCAAAACTAAAAAACCTAGCTTGAAGGCTAGGAAGACACTAACAGCAACACTAAAAATAAATGCAATGAGAACTATCCTGACTGAATAAACTTTCTCTGTAAAGCTAAACTTAATCCCTAATGGCCACATAAGCAAAGTGATCAATGAGTTTTTCTTTCAGTGACTGTAACTCGTCATCGCTTAAAACATGACCAAAATAACGCATATCTTTCAAACATTTGCCGTTATCATGGAACGTCTGCAAATAATAATTATCTGCTCCAGTAATCAAATCGGCGATGTTTAGAACATCTTCTTCTGTGATACCTGGCGCTACAGTAGTTCTGAACTCGTATTCTACTCCACTTTGTTTAATAAAATCTATGGAATTTTTAAGACAAGCGATATCAGCAGCCATACCGGTTACCACTTCATATTTAGTTGGCAACGTTTTAATATCCATCGCAATATAATCTACTAAATGGTTTTCAACCATCGAGCGTAGCATTGCGGGATTAGTGCCATTGGTGTCCAGCTTGACCAGGAATCCTAAATCTTTAACTGCTTTGGCGAAGGCTGGCAAATCATTTTGCAAAGTAGGTTCTCCTCCGGTAATGCATAAACCTTGAAGTAACTTAACGCGACTTTTAAGAAATTCTAATACCGATTCTTCAGCAATTAATGGTTGGCTCTTTATTTTATCTGGTAAAACCAATTCGGAATTATGACAATAATAACACCTAAAATTGCAGCCAACTGAAAAAACAGTCGCGGCAATTTTACCGGGATAATCTATCAATGTGAGTTCCTGTAATCCTCCGAACTGCATAAGCTAATCTAAATCTTTATCAAAAGTCACTCGCTCTTTAAATTCTTCTTGTTTACCTTCATTCCATTGGCTAACCGGACGTAGGTAGCCAACTATGCGAGAGTAAACTTCACATTTTTGGATATTTTTAAGGACTGGATCCTTGTCATAACAAGCTAGACATTTGTAATACTTTTTTCCGCCAAATTCATAACCAGCTACTTCATCTTTTTCGGTAATTTCTTTTCCGCAATCATGACAAAAACATTTTTCTGATTCCATATGAATTGTAACAAATAATTAATACTAGGCCTCTGGAAGATCTTTATCGAAAGTCACCCGCTCTTTAAATTCTTCTTGTTTGCCTTCATTCCATTGGCTAACCGGACGCAAATAACCAACTATGCGAGAGTAAACTTCACATCTCTGTTCAACAACACACTTGGGACAATATTCGTGTTTACCACTCAAATATCCGTGAGTAGGACAGACGCTAAAGGTAGGCGTAAGAGTGATATAAGGCAAACGATAATTAGAAACCACTGTTTTAATTAAGTTCTTAACGGCCTCATAGTTGCTGATAGCCTCACCCAAAAACATGTGAAAGACTGTACCGCCAGTATATTTAGTTTGTAGATCGTCCTGGAGTTTAAGAGCTTTGAAAGCATCGTTAGTAAAACCTACAGGCAGCTGAGTGGAATTGGTGTAATAGGGATTGGCAGTACCAGCCGTAACAATATCAGGATATTTATTTTTATCACTTTTAGCCAAACGATACGAAGTGCCTTCCGCAGGGGTAGCTTCAAGATTATACATGTTGCCAGTTGCTTCCTGATACTCAGACATCTTGGCTCGCATATGGTCCAAAATTTCCAAAGCAAATTTCTGCCCTTCTTTAGTGGTAATGTCTACACCTAGAAAATTTTGCAAAGCCTCATTCATACCAATCAGGCCAATAGTGGAAAAATGATTTCCCCAATAAGAACCCCTGATTTTGTAGACGCTCTCAAGGTAATATTTGGAATAAGGATACAAATTCTTTTGAGTCCAGCTTTCTAACACTTTACGTTTAATTTCCAAACTATTTTTCGCTAGATCCATTAAATTATCTAAGTGGGTGAAAAATTCTTTTCGGCTTTTAGATAAATAGCCAATTCTAGGTAAATTAATAGTAACTACTCCAATAGAACCAGTCATAGGATTAGCGCCAAAGAGACCTCCCCCTCTTTTATATAATTCTCGGTTATCTAAACGGAGACGACAACACATAGAGCGAGCGTCGTCTGGTGACATATCGGAATTAACAAAATTAGAAAAGTAAGGGATACCGTATTTACCGGTCATTTCCCATAAGCCGTCATAAACAGGATTATCCCAATCAAAGTCTTTGGTAATATTATAGGTAGGAATAGGAAAACTAAACACCCGACCATTAGCATCTCCTTCAGTATAAATCTCAAAAAGAGTTTTATTCAACATATCCATCTCTTTTTGAAAATCTCCATAACTTTCTTTTTGAGGCTGCCCACCTATGATAACTGGCAAGTCTTTATAATGTTTGGGAATCTTGAGATCTAGGGTGATATTAGTAAAAGGAGTTTGAAAACCAACACGAGTAGGTACATTGCAATTGTACATAAACTCTTGCAACGCTTGTTTAACTTCTTTCTCGTTTAAATTATCGTAACGAATAAAAGGTGCCAAAAGAGTATCAAAATTAGACAGAGCCTGAGCCCCGGCTGATTCTCCTTGTAGGGTATAGAAGAAATTAACTACTTGTCCCAAAGCGGCGCGAAAATGTTTGGCTGGGCGAGACTGAATCTTTCCACTTACGCCACCAAAACCCCTCTGGAGAATATCATAAAGGTCCCAACCACAACAATAAGCACCTAAGATATCCAAATTATGGATATGCATATCATCACTTTTGGCTGCCTGACGAATTTCGGCAGGATAGATTTTGTTTAACCAGTATTTTTTACTCACATCGGAGGCCACATAATGATTCAAGCCCTGTAAAGAATAGGTCATGTTGCTATTCTCTTTGACCTGCCAATCCAAATTATTGAGATACTGATCAATCAAATCTACTGACTCACTTTGAGCTGCTTTTAATTCTCTAATTTGACGATGTTGCTCACGATAGAGGATATAAGCCTTAGCAGTGTCGATGTAATTCTCCAAAATCAAGACCTCTTCAATAATATCTTGAATATCTTCAACATTAACCAAAGGCGTCTTCTTGAAACGTCTATTTAATAAGACAACCACTCTTTTATAAATTTCTTTAGCCTCTTTCATCTCACCGTTACCGGTGGCAGTTAAGGCTTTGTAGATAGCGTTTTGAATTTTTTCGCTATCAAATTTTTGGATATCTCCGCTCCTTTTGCGAACTTCTTTGATTTTATTAACAAACTTTTGAGGAGTTGTAGCTATCATATTGGAGATATTTTATTTTTTAAGACTAAATTATTTCAATAGAAACAAAAGCCCCCTATCCCCTTTCATTACGAAAGGGTTCTGATTAGAAATGTTTTTTCTTGCGAAGAAAAGCAGGAATCTCTATGTCTTCCATTTTCTCTTCGCTAGCTTTAGTAGTTTTTGAACTAGGATCGGTATTAATCTCAACTTTGACACTATTATTAGCAACTGTCGATTCTTTCTTATTAGTATTGTCACCAAAAGAAAAATCTATTTTAGTATCAAAGGGTACGCTAGTGTCCATTTTCTTGGGTGCTACTATGGGACGAGCAAAAGGTAAAACCAAATTTTTCTCATCAAAAGTATTCTCATTAAAGCCTCCAGCTATTACAGTGATTTTAATTTCACCTTTTTTGAGGCCTTCATCATAGATAGCGCCAAAAATAACTTTAGCATTGGGATCAATGTTTTCGGTAATCACTTTAGCCGCCTCATTAATTTCCGCGAGAGATAAATCTGGACCACCACTAACATTAAACAAAACACGGGTAGCACCATTAATTTGTGTTTCTAACAAAGGTGAATGGACCGCTGCTTGGGCGGCTTTCTGTGCCCGACCTTCTCCGCTGGCTTTGCCAGTACCCATAAGGGCTTCTCCCGCATTAGTCATAATGGTTCGAATATTGGCAAAATCTAAATTAATGATACCGGGGTAAGTAATCAGGTCGGAGATACCTTTTACTCCTTGATAGAGAATATCATCTATCATAGAGAAAGCTGTCAAAATCGGAGTATTACTATCTATAAGATTAAAAACTTTATCATTAGGAACCGTAATAATAGCATCTGATTGTTCTTGCAATTTTTGCCAAGCTTCATCGGCTATTTCTTGGCGTTTTCCACCTTCGAAACCAAAAGGTTTAGTCACTACGGAAATAACCAAAGCACCATTTTTCTTGGCCAATTCGGCTACTACTGGGCTAGCGCCAGAGCCAGTACCACCGCCTAAACCGGCTGTCACAAAAACCAAATCCGAGCCTTTGACGGCATTTTCTACTTGCTCCATACTTTCTTTAGCCGATTCATAGCCTATTTCAGGGTTCATACCAGCTCCTAGTCCTCTGGTCAAAACCTTTCCGATAGCAATTTTTTCATCAGCCTTACTATGATGGAGAGCCTGATCATCAGTATTGACAGCAATAAAACTAATACCCTTGATCTTGTGATCAGCCATGCGGGTAATAGCATTACCACCAGCGCCGCCGACTCCCACGACTTTCATGCGAATGTTTGTTTCAAACTCTGGTTTTATTTTGGCCACGTTGTGAGAAATTATTTAAAATGAATTAGTGCTTAATTATATACCTTAAAGACAAATTATTTAAGGCATCAAAGTTTTTGACCAATTTTTAAACTTACTTAAAATACCACTACCGCTAACGGACTTTTCAGTGTAATTATTGTCTTTAGCAAACACATTAAGAAGAGCTGCTACGTTGGTGTCTTCTAGAGTGAGACCTAAACGACTATAGGTAGCTGGTAAAGTAGCGATTTTGCAAGGCAAACCTAATTTGATTCTAGCATAATCCACCAGATTTAAGAGATTGCTGCCACCACCATAGAAAGTAATACCTCCTGGCCAATGACGGTTAGGGTTGATAGCAATAAGGGTTTGATTAATGGCTTCGAAAATTTCGTCTAAACGGGCTGTCATCACGGCTGCCAACTTCTTACGAGAAACCTCAATGTCTCCAGTGTAACCTTCTCCGATTAAACCTAAATTTTCTAAGTTTAAAACATCAGCGCGAGTTAATCTACGAGGATCAACATAACCTTCAATTTTTTTTATTTTTTCCGCTAAAACGGGATCAAATTGAAGACAAATTCCGATATCATCAGTAAGATAACCGCTTCCATAGGGAATACTTCTAGTATCTACCAAATTATTTTCTTCATAAACGGCAATGGAAGTAGTCCGAGCACCAAAATCTATGGTGACTGCTCCTAACTCTTTTTCTTGTTCTGTTAAAATTAAATTAGCTGCTGGCAAAGAGCTGACATCATAAACATCTTCATTAGAAAAATCCAGATCGTTTAAGATTTGGTTCAGATTGTCTAATTGCTGAGATAGAATACTGACCAAAAGAACATCGGCTTCAAGGCGCATTCCTTTAAGACCAACCGCTGAGCGGTATTCTCCGGTTCCGTCCACGGAGTATTTCAAAGGAATAGGCTTCAATAAACTATAATTATTAGTCAAGATAACTGACTGGGCAGAATTAATAGCCCTGTCGACAGTATTTTGGCTAATAATGTTCCCCTGCTCATTAGTAATAGCTGTTCCCCGAGAAACAGTAGTTTTACAACTGATAGGATTGACACCAATAAGTAAACGGTCAATAGGAGTACCAATCTTTTGCTCACACTGATTAATAAGATTATTAAGGAGTTCTTCTAAATCTAAGATACTGGCAATAGAACCTTTGCGAATGCCAGCTGAAGGGACAGAAACATTAAAAAGTATTTGTAAGGGATTGGCATTATCCTTAGGGTCCACGCGTCCAACTATGGCTTTGACGGAATCTGTTCCGAAATCCAAGCTCATAACAAATTTTTTGGAAGATCGAAACATAGATTAAAGTAATTAAACTTATTTCTTAATTAATTTTTTAATAACAATGTCGGCGACCTGTTGTTCTTTTCTTTCCATTAATTCCGCTTTCTTGTCTTCCTCGTGAGTATAACCGTACAGGTGAAGCAAGCTATGAATGAAAGAACGAATAAATTGTTGACGAAAATTTTGTTGATTAAACACGGCAAAATTTTCTCTAGTTCTTTGAGTCAACACATCCAGGCAGATGAACATATCCCCTAAATGCACTTCTTCCTCTACTGGTTCGTCTTTTACTTTTAGGTAATAATCGGGAAAAGCAATAATGGGAGATGGTTGCTTTTTATGTCGCCAAGTTTCATTAATTGCAATAATCTTTTTTTCGCTAACAACCTTACAATTAAGTACTAGGGGTAAATTTTTGGGCAATTTATCTCCTAACAATTTTTGGGCGGTATCAACTATGAATTGTAACTCTTGAGAGGTTAAGGGAATCTTACTACCACGACCGGCAAAACTAATAATAGTCATAGATCAGTCCCAGCTGGTTTTATCTATGCTTTCGTTTGGTCTTAAAAGGTAAACCTAAAACTTTTTTATGATTAATCTCAGCTGTTTTCTTTTGCTTATAAATAGCTGATTCATGCTTTGACAGATTACTCTCTTTAGATTTATGATAGCGATTTTTCTTTACTTCTCTTACCAAATTACTTTTTTTCAGAGTTTGCATAGCCCTATAGACGTAAGTAGATAAGGGCTCATTATTTTTTCTTACAATGTTAATAGCCATGTTACAAATGTTAAAGACTAAAATTTAAATTTTAAATAAATGAATAAATAAATAACGGCTCAAAATGCTAGCGTAAAGTGAGGAGAAAATAGATAGCTATAAGGCTAGTATACTCATCTCAGAGGCTTTTGGCAATAATTATTCCAAAGCCAACTTTTTCTTTACAGAAGGGACTAACTTGTCCTGCATTACCACTTCTTGAATACCACTCTCCATGTCTCTAATAATAATAGTATCTTCTCTGACTTCTTCCTGTCCTAAGATAAGGGCTAATTTTACTTTTTCTCTATCGGCCGTCTTGAGTTGATTTCTTAAACTATCTTTGCTGAGAGAACTATAAACACTAATACCGTTTTTTCTTAAATCTTCAGTTAAGAGAAAAGCCTTTTTTCTAGCAGCATCCCCTATCTGAACTAGATAAACTTTATTTTTCTTACAATTAGGCTCTTTGTCATGTAAAGCTTGGAAGGCGGAAATAATTCTATCTACACCGAACGCTACCCCGACTGCTGGCTGGCTGCTACCCCCCAGTAATTTAACCAAACCGTCATATCGTCCACCACCACCTAAAGAAATAGTATTGTCACCAGAAGCAGTTTTTATTTCAAAGACAGTCTTAGTGTAATAATCTAGGCCTCTGACTAAATATGGATTAAGGGTATAGGGTACTTGTAAATAATCCAACATATCCAATACCTGGTGAAAATGATTGTGGCATTCAGGACAGAGAGAATCAAGCATAGAAGGTAACCCCTGTCTTAATTCCTGACATTTTTCTTCTTTACAATCTAAGAGTCTTAAAGGATTGGTCTTAAAACGTTCCTTACAAGCCGAGCAAAGTTTGCTTTGTTTACTTTTGTAAAAGCTCTTAATTACTTTCAAATAATCAGCTCGACAAGCAGGGCAACCAATACTATTAATTTCGAAATTAATATCTTTAAAACCGAGGGAGTTAAAAATTAAATAGCTTACCCAAATCACTTCTACATCAATAACTGGACTAGGATCCCCAATAGCCTCTAAACCAAATTGAAAGAATTGACGGTAGCGATCTTTCTGAGGATTCTCATGTCTAAACATAGGACCACAGTAATATAACTTTACTGGCTGTGGCCAAGTAGACATATTATTTTCTATATAAGCCCTCACCACTCCAGCTGTGCCTTCAGGACGTAAAGTCAGAAAATCTCCGCCTTTTGTTTTGAAAGAGTACATCTCTTTGTCGACAATATCTGTTTCGAGGCCAACTCCTTTAGAAAAGACATCTGTTTCTTCTACTATGGGAGTAATTATTTTTCTAAAACCGTAAGCTTCAGCTAAATCATTGGCTACTGTTTCGAACTTACGCCACCAAGGAATATCTTTGGGCAAAATATCATGCATCCCTTTGGGGGCTTGGAAATTGCGTTTGATTTCTTTTTTTGTTTTAGGCATAAAATTAAGTTTGCAACTTTAACTAAAGGCTATAAGGGTTAGTACCAAAAGCGGCCGCATGACTCAGGGGCCATACTCTTAGCCACACTCTCCCTAGAATGGCTTTGCCATTTAAACTTCCCCAAGAACGCGAATCATAAGAATTCATACGGTTATCTCCCATAACAAAATACTGTTGAGGAGGTAAGGTGACGTTAATGTCACTAGTTGTTTTCACTAAATTTGACAAATAAGGTTCATTCAAAATAAAGCCCTCAGGACGCTCTGCATTATAAATTTTTACAGTACCGTTTTGAATAGTAACTTTCTCACCAGGAAGACCAATCACTCTTTTAATAAAGAAAGTGGAAGAAGCAGTATAAACTTTAGCTGATACGAGATATCCTGCTTTATGGTAAAAATCAACGAATTTAGTTCTCTCTACTCTTGAAACATTCACAAAAGAAAGGGATAATAATCCTTTAACGTTAATTTCCTTATTAGCTGTATTGGCATTAGCGGTTAATTCTGCCGGCGCCTCAAAAATTATCACCTCTCCCCTCTTGATAGACCTTAACCGAAATGACAATTCATCAACAACAAGATAATCTTTATCAAAAAAAGAAGGTTCCATACTCTGACCGTAAACTATAAACGGTTGAATAATGAAGTAACGGACAGGAAGAACTATCGCCAAAGCAATTAAAACGACTTCAGCTGTTTCCAAGAAAAAGGCTCTGAGATTGCGCCAAAAATTAAGCATGCTTGACTAAATTTAGATGATTATTCTGTCGCTAATATACCATAAACATTGGGCAAAAGCAACCTGGAATTTGCCGCTATTTAGCTTTTTTGATATAATAAATTGTTAATGAAAAAAGGAGTTAAAATAATAGGAGCCATTTTAGGGTTAGCTATAGTGGTTTTTCTCATAGTTTCGTTTCTACCCACCAAAAGCCTACTTGTTTTAGGCTCTTTTTTGGGTAATTCAAATAATTCTACCCTAGAAGTAGACAAAAATTTAGCATCTCAGCCTATTAATATAGCCATTATGGGCTTTACTGGCGCAGGGAATAACGGGGCTTATCTCACTGACAGTTTAATGGTGGCTCATATTGACCCTAAAGCAAATAAAGTTACCCTAATCTCTGTTCCTCGTGATTTATTGGTTTCTAACAGCCAAGGCGGTTCAACCAAAGTAAATGGTATTTTCTGGGAAGCCAACGAGAAAAATACTAATATCTTTGGAAATCCCAACTTTTCGACCATTAAACCAGAGTTGGAAACGGTTACCGGCTTGCCCATTGATTATGCAGCTGTTTTTGACGTAGAAGCGGTAAGAGCCGTGGTCAACGGATTAGGAGGGTTAAATGTTTATATTAGTGAAAGAGTGTCGGACCCTAATTTGAATGATTCTACGGGCACGGGTAGCTATTTTGATTTAGAACCAGGTTGGCGTTATCTAGACGGAAATATGGTAGTTTCTCTCGTACGCAGTCGTTATGCTAAAAACGGAGACTTCTTCAGAATTAAACATCAGCAACAAGTACTCCTGGCTTTAGGAGAAAAATTAAAAGATCTCAACTTCTTAACTGATGGCAGCAAACTCCTCCAGATAAAAAAAGATATCAATGGACATTTCGCCACTGATTTAAATAATAATCAGCTTTTCACTTTGGCTTCACTTTTAGCCAAAATCCCACAAGAAAATTGGAAGTTTGCGGCTATTTCTTTTGAAGAGCCTAACCCCCTTTTAGTTTCAACTATGATCACTACCAATACTGGTTATGGTTATGTGCTTATACCTAGGGCTGGGTCCAATAATTATTCTGCCATTCAATCTTATATCGCCCAACTAATTAATTAAAAATGGATAATCAAGTTTGGATTATTTATGGTTTAGGCAATAAGGATACTGTCTATAAGAACACTTATCATAATTTGGGTTGGCTTTTTTTAGACGCTTTGGCAGAAAAACAAACGCCAAAAGAGAACTGGCAACCAGCTTATAGAAAGCAATTCCTTACCTTCAAGCTAAATCCGGATGATTCCGATTCTCAGATTAAATTGGTTTTGGTTAAAAGGGATGGCTATATGAATGAGAGCGGTAATTCTCTTAAGCCGCTGCTTAATTATCTCAAAACAGATGTCGACCATTTAATTGTCGTCCATGATGATACTGACTTACCACTTTTAGATTATAAATTCTCTTGGGATAAAAACACTGCCGGACACAAAGGAGTGTTATCTATCAGTCAAAACTTGCAAACTAAAGCTTATTGGCGCTTGCGCTTAGGCTCTCGCCCTTTAAATAATAATGCTAAGGCCATGGATTTTGTTTTGAAAAAGCTTAGTCTAGCAAATTTAGCTGAGTTTAAGAAAACCGTTCCTATAATTTATACCGAACTGCTTAAAAAAATTACAGAAATCAAAAAAGCTGGTCATTAAGACCAGCTTTTTATTTCACTTTATTTTAAAAGTAAAGCACCTATGGAAATAATGACAATAATAACTGTCTGCAAAATAATATCTTTAAGGGATTGCTTGGGAAGACCATCTTTGAAACGTTCATTAAAATAAAGGCTCCACAACATCAGAAAAAAGGCTTGACCAAAAGGATTTAATGGCAAAAGCACTGCCAACCAAGCAAACTGGGTAATCGCAAATAAGTAGACTAGGTCTTGCAATAGATTATCTCCTAAGCAGGCGGTTTCATTATTGGCAATTTGCAGGAGCAGTCTAAAACCACTAATAAGTAGAATCAAACTCAAACCAAAAGGTAGATACTGACTTAAACTGTAAATCCAAAAAAACCAAGTGAAAGTAAGAAACCAAAAAAATATTTTCAGACGAACCTGGTAAGTAAAAGGAGGATAATCTTTTTTATTAAGTTGCCCAAGGAAAGCAAGATAAAGTACTACTAATATAACCAAACCCGTAGTCTTATTGGCAATTAGACTTAAAGCCAAAGACAGAAAAGCAATAAAAAACAGGAAATAAGTATTATGCCAAGCTAACCCATTCAGTAATTTCCAGATGGCTAAAGTTATCATTACTAAACCAATACTTAACCACAGTGGCCAACTCGAAAACAAACCTATAAGCAAGAGGGAGGCATATAATACAACAAAAAAGATAGTCCCCTTTTTCATCTTGATTATTTTTTAAGGGGTATCAATTTTAAATCATCACTATCAACACTGATACGCCAATCAGAATTATTTTTGGCAGTGCCACTAACAATTTTATCAGCTAAAGAGTCTAAAACATGACGTTCAATGAAACGTTTGATAGGTCGAGCACCATATTCTGGGTCATAGCCATGTTCGGCAATATAATCTTTGGCTTTGGTATCAAGCGTGATAGAGATATCCTTTTGTTTTAAGCGCTTATTAATTTGGTTAATTTGCAAATCAACTATTTTACGAATATCTTCTAGGGTTAACGGATTGAAGACTACGATTTCATCTAAACGGTTAAGAAATTCTGGTCTAAACTTTTCTTTAAGGGCTCCCAACACTTTTTCTTTATATTCGCCAAGAGAAGGTACCTCTTTTTTCTCGCTATCGGAAAAGCCAAAATGACTTTGAGCAGTAATATACTCACTGCCAGCATTAGAGGTCATAATGATAATAGTGTTTTTGAAGTTAACGGTTCTCCCCTTGCCATCAGTTAATCTACCGTCATCTAGCACTTGAAGTAAAACATTAAAAACATCGGGATGGGCTTTCTCTACCTCATCAAAAAGAATGAGACTATAAGGTCTGTGCTTTACTTTTTCAGTTAGTTGGCCGCCTTCTTCATAGCCCACGTAGCCAGGAGGCGATCCAATCAGTCTCGCTACTGTATGTTTCTCCATATATTCTGACATGTCAAAACGAAGAATAGATTTTTCGTCATTGAACATATACTCTGCCAAGGAACGTGCCAATTCAGTTTTTCCTACACCGGTAGGCCCTAGAAACATAAAGGAACCAATGGGTTTGTTTTCCTCGGTAATACCAGAACGACCGCGTCTAATAGCTCGAGAAACAGCACTCACGGCTTCGGTTTGGCCAATCACCCTACTGCCTAAAATATTTTCCATTTGCATGAGCTTCTGAGACTCATTCTCAAGCATTTTGGTGACTGGAATGCCAGTCCATTTAGAGACAATGCTAGCGATATTCTCAGAGCCAATCTCTTCCTTGAGATAATGTTTACCGCGTTTGCGAAGAGTATTTAATTTTACTTGCAGTTCCTGTAGCTCTTTGTTCTTCTGAGGAATATCCCCATATAAAATCTTACCAACTTTTTCTAACTGACCCTCTCTTTCGTAAGTGTCTACTTCTTCTTTAGCTAAACTAATTTCCCTATTTAAGCTATTTATTTTTTCAGCTGTTTCTCTTTCTTTTTGCCAATCGTTTTTCATTTTAACCACTTCTTTACGATCAGCCTCTATTTTATTTTTTAGAGACTTGTCTTCTTTACTGCTATTATTAGCAGCTCTATCTATCTCTAAACGACGCAATTCTTTTTCGGCATTTTCCAAGCTTTGAGGAGTACTGTCGATTTCCAAACGCAGTGATGAAGCGGCTTCATCGATAAGGTCAATAGCCTTATCTGGTAAAAAACGATCAGTAATATAACGCACAGACAAATCTACGGCTGAGCGTATAGCTTCCTGAGTAATTTTCAGTCCATGATAAGTTTCATACTTTTCTTTTAACCCTTCAAGAATAGCAATAGTATCTTCAGCTGTTGGCTCTTCCACAATCACGGGCTGGAAACGACGTGCTAAAGCTTGATCTTTTTCTATAGAATTTTTGTAATCATCAAAAGTAGTGGCTCCGATAGTTTTGAACTCCCCTCTGGAAAGAACTGGTTTTAAAAGAGTAGCGGCATCGATGGACCCTTCCGCTCCTCCGGCACCTACAATCACCTGAAGTTCGTCAATAAAAACAATCACCTGTCCGTGTAACTTCTTAATTTCATTTAAAACAGACTTGAGCCTTTCCTCAAATTCACCTCTAAATTTAGTTCCAGCAATCATACTCCCCAAGTCTAATGAAACGATTCTTTTATTTTTTAATGATTCAGGAACTTCGTTTTTAATAATTTTTTGGGCTAAAGCTTCCACTATCGCCGTTTTACCAACTCCTGGTTCGCCAATTAAAACTGGATTATTTTTAGTACGGCGAGAAATTACTTGCATGATTCTTCTTAATTCAGTCTCCCTACCAATGACAGGGTCTAACAAATTTTTACGAGCCATTTCGGTTAAATCGGTAGAATACTTTTCCAAAGCTTTAAAGCTAGCTTCGGGATTTTCATTATTCACTGTGGCTCCATTACGAGTAATTTTAAGATCTTCCAACAGTTTAGCGGGAGTTAAGCCCAATGACTTTAAAATAGTATTGGCACCATTTTCGGTAAGGCTAATAGCAATAAAGAGGTGCTCACAAGCGATATATTCATCTCCAATCTCTTTTAAAAGTGCGTGGGCTCGCTCAAAAATTTGAATTACTTCCGGGGTAAGATAAAGCTGCCCAAAATTAGCGTTTTTAGCATTAGGGCTAGGCATGATTTTCTTCAAATCTTCTTCTGCTTTATGAATTAGAGTATCAGCATTAACCCCCTCCATCTCTAAAATAGGTTGAATCAAAGTATCACCCTCTTTAAGTAAGCCTAGAAGAATATGAACCGCTCGAATTTCTAAGTGGGAATTTTCGATAGCAATTTGTTGAGCTCTTTCCAGACTAGATTGAGCTTTGAGTGTAAATTTATCTAAAGATGGCATAGTTAATAATATTCTTAGTCGTTACAACAAGCTTATTTGTTTAAATAGTTTTATATATTTTCATATTCAGGACGCATTACAGCGGGTATTCAAGCCCGATATACTCTGCCCTCTAGGCAGATTATAACAGACTATCCCGTCTGATATATTTTGTCCTTCGGACAAATTATAGCACAAGAGAAAAATAGCTCAAAAATACTTTTAAACAGCTTAGACCTTAGCTTTAAGCTGAGAAAGTTGGGTATAGAGATCAGCGGCTAATCGAGCAGCCTCTTTAACCTCGTTTAATCCTAAATGGTGACCGAAACTAAAACGCACTGATTCTTGAGCCCTCTGTTTATCATGATAGAGAGCATTAATAACATGGGAAGGCATACCCAAACTGGCAGAACAAGCAGCTCCAGGGCTGGCTAAAACCCCTTTTTCGCTTAAGCCAGCAATCATATCAGAAGCCAAAACTCCTGGGAAGTAACAATTAATTATTGAAGGAACAGAAAAATTCAGCTCTCCATTAATTTGGATATTAGAATTATGTTCTTGAAGGGTCTTCCAGAAAAGAGAACGTAATTTAAACAAATAATTATTATCTCGAACAGTATTTTGCTTAAGAATAGAAAGAGCTTTCGCCAAACCAACAATAGCTGGAAGGTTTTCTGTTCCAGCCCGCAAATTAAATTCCTGATGTCCGCCTACTATAAGTGGATTCATAATTTTTAACATTTGCGCGTTGAGAAGGGCTAAACCTCCAATACCTTTAGGCCCATTAATTTTGTGCCCTGAAAAAGTGAGGCAATCTAAATATTTTAAATCTGACCACGCAAAATAATTAAGGGCTTGAGCAGCGTCACTATGGAAATAAGGATAGAATGTTTTTTGTTGCTGTCTAAATTTGTTTAAATATTCACCTATCAAAGCAAGTGGCTCCAAAGCACCCATTTCATTATTGACCGCCATGACAGAAACCAAGACAGTTCTTTTATTGATCGCTTTTTCTAGGGCTTGGATATCAACTATACCCTTATCATTTACTGGTAAGACGGTAGTAGTAATAAGACCTTCATGCTCCAGCTTTAAAAGAGGGGCGATAACAGAATCATGTTCTATGGCACTATAAATAATATGCGGCTTGGCCTTTTCTGGTAACATGATCTGGGCGCAGCTTTCTGTCATCCAATTATTTGCTTCGGTAGCCGAAGTAGTAAAAAATATCTTGTTGGCGTTGGTAGAAAAATAATCAGCCACTATTTGTCTGCTGTAAGCCATGGCCCGAGATACCAATTGCCCAGCGGCATGGATAGCATTGGGGTTGAAATAGATCTCGTTCCAATAAGGCTTCATAGCATGCAGCACTTCCCCGCTCACAGGGGTCGTAGAAGCCGCATCAAGGTCTATCCAAGGATGATGATTATTCTTTGATTTTCTTTTTAGAGATAGGTTGAGGTTTTGAAGAAACATAATTTTGCCAAGTTTTCCAAACTAAATAAGCGCATTTTTTTCTGACAGGACTAAAATTAAAATTTAAAGATTTGAGGAAGGTTTTTTCTTCTATCGGCTTAACGGCTTTTTCTTTTTCCAAGAGGGTGCACATGGTTTCTGCCCCCAAGGCTGAGAGACTACAGCTCTCCCCGTTAAAGAAGGCTTGCTGGACTTTATTATCTTTGAATTTTAGTTGTAAAATAATTTTGTCACCGCAAGATTCATTAATTCCCAAGAGGGTCACATCAGGATGAGACAATAAACCGCGATGCTTAAAATGGGAACTCCCACCCACTAGTTCTAAGAGATTTTTAAATGAAGAAATAGGTTTATCTTTTTCCATAATTTACTGATTGGTTAATTTCCTGGAGTATTTTGAGAAAATATTTTACTTCAGCCAGGGTATTATAGACTCCGAAACTGAGACGCGTAGATGCTGGTATTTTTAGCATACTATGCAGTGGCCCGGCACAATGCACTCCGGCCCTGACCATAATCCCCTTCTCAGCCAAAAGTTCACTCAAATCATGTGCATGAATGCCCTTGAGATTGAAGGCGATAATACTACTACGATCTTTAAGCGTCTGAGGACCCAAAATAGTCACCTCTTTAATATTCTGCAAGCCAACAAAGGCATTTTGGAGAAGTACTTTTTCCCTCTCCTCTATAGCGGAAAAACCTACCTTATTTAAATAATCAATGGCTGCCCCTAAACCAATCGCCTCGATATAGGCTGGTGTACCCGCTTCAAACTTTTGAGGGACATTAGCCCAACAGACAGAATTACCATCAAAATTATTTACCATTTCCCCTCCAAGAAGTAATGGCTCTGTTTGAGACAACCACAATTTTTTAGCATAGAGCACACCGATGCCCGTAGGCCCATACATTTTATGTCCAGAAAAAGCCAAAAAATCACAATCTAGGTTGTTTATATTGACAGGCAAGTGAGAAATTAATTGAGCCCCGTCTACTAAAACCAATGAGCCTATTTTGTGCGATAGACTGATAATTTCTTTGAGAGGGTTGATGGTACCTAAAACATTAGTCACACCAGCAATAGCCACTAATTTGGTCTTTGGAGACAAAGTTTTTTTAAATTGCTCTAAATCAAAGTACCCCTCGCTATTTAAACCAATGATTTTCAATTTCAAATGATGAGTTTGTGCCAACTGCCACCAAGGAAGGTAATTGCTATGATGTTCAGCTATAGAAACAATAATTTCATCCCCTTTTTTAAAATAATCTCTCGCTAAAATTTGAGCCACTAAGTTTATACTTTCCGTAGTATTACGGGTGAAAATAATTTCTTCGCTATGACTAGCCCCTATAAAGCTGGCCACCTTCTGGCGACAAGCGCTATAGAGAGCGGTAGTTTTTTCTGACCAATAATAATTTCCTCGATAAACGTTAGCATTAAACGCTGTATAGACTTCGTTCATAGCATTTAACACACTCTGAGGTTTTTGGGTTGTAGCCGCATTATCAAAATAAACCAAAGGGGGTTCCTTGGCATTCTTTTTCTTAAAAACAGGAAAATAGTCTTGAGACATACCTTTAAATTTTAGCACAAGAATGAAATATGCGTATGTTAAGCATTAACCTTAACATAGTTTTCCTCTAGATAGCTTCTTAACCAATGGCTATCAACACCCCGACTGTCTAAATAATTTAAGACTTCTTTACTCAAACTACCAAAAGCCAAACTATGTTTAAGGTGACTATCTTTATGACTAAGAGAAATTTTTTGTTTCACAAAAATATGGCTAGACTTATCAAACACCAACCCTTTTAGATTTAAATTAATGGAAGCTGCTTTGGCTTTTGCAGTATCTTTAGCAGTAAAAATCAGATTTAAATGGCTACCCCCACAGACAAAAAATTTACCCTCAACATTAACAGCGCTGCCCACCCCTCCTAGAAGAATAGGTAAGGTATATTCGTAAGTTTTGGGCTCTTTGAAGCTGCCAGTCACGGTTAAATTTAATTGACTATTGGCTGGTATCTTAAAAACAGCTGGTTTATTAGCTTTGACGGAATTTAAATTAAGAAAAATGTCAGTTATTTTGAGCATGGGTTAAATTGAGGTAGAAAGGGTTAACGCTAAAAGCTGCTTTATTTCCAGAAGGTAATCCGCTGGTAGCCAATGG
>DAONFR010000002.1:0-15336 GCA_035403725.1 Minisyncoccota bacterium
GGTGAAAAAAATTAGAGCCTCAGTTCTTTTAATGGCCCCATTAACTCACCGCTTTTCTTCTTTTGAATTAAGACAACCGGGTGGTTGCGTTATTGGTGCTCGCCCCATAGATACTCACCTTATTGCCCTGGAAGATTTGGGCACTAAAGTGCAGGTCTTTCCTGATAGGTATTTTATTCGTCGTAACCATTTACATGCGGCGGAAGTAGTTTTACAGGAGTTTAGTGTTACGGCTACGGAAAATGTTTTAATGTTGGCTTCTCTAATTCCTGGCAAAACAACTTTAAAAATTGCTGCCACTGAACCACATGTGGAAGATCTGATTGTCTTTTTGAATAAAATGGGAGCCAAGATCAAAAATAAAGGTTCTCATATTTACGAAATAGAGGGAGTAAAAATTTTACATGGCGCTACCCATACCCTGATACCAGATACTAATGAGGCAGGCACTTATATTATTATGGGCATGGCGCTGCATTCTAACCTGTTAGTGAAAAATGTAATTCCTGAGCATTTGGACTTGGTTTTTAAAAAATTGGTGGAAATGGGTGGTGCTTTTACTTTCAGGAAAGGGCGAGATGGTTTAACCGATGTGCAGGTTTTACCTTCGCATCAGTTGAAGGCCTCAAAAATCCAAACGCAAATTTATCCTGGTATTCCTACGGATTTGCAGTCTGTTTTTGGTGTTTTAGCTACTCAAACCACTGGCTCTTCACTGCTTTTTGATACTATGTTTGAGGGTCGCTTAAAATACATTGATGAGCTCAACAAAATGGGGGCTAATGCTATTATCGCTGACCCTCATAGAGCCATTATAAATGGTCCCACACCTTTATATGGGCAAACTATAAATTCCTTTGATATCAGAAGCGGGGCGGCTTTGATTATTGCTGCGCTTTTGGCACAAGGAGAGAGCATTATTACCAATGCATATCAGGTGGATAGAGGCTACGAAAAGCTCGATGAAAAGTTACAAAAACTGGGGGCAGACATAAGAAGAAAAGAAGTAATTTCTAATTAAAAAAATGTGAGATTTTTGGGCCAAATGAAGTTTTTTTAGAATAAAGAGAAACTGGTATTTTTGCCAGTTTTTTGCTTTAATAGGGGAAACGATTAAACTAGAGTAAAACTATTTTATGATCATCCGCAAATTGGGTATTGATTTGGGCACAGCTAACACATTGGTCTTTGTACCAAAGAAAGGCGTAGTCATCAATGAACCATCGGTGGTGGCAATTTCGGTTGACGATAATAATGTTGTAGCCATAGGAGCCGAAGCTCGTGAAATGCTAGGGAGAACACCAGAAATCATAAGAACTTATAAGCCTCTGAAAGATGGAGTTATTGCTGATTACCGTGTGACCAAGGCAATGTTACGTTATTTTATCAATAAGGCTATGGGCAATTGGCATATATTCCAGCCAGATGTGATGATTTCTGTCCCAGTAGGCATTACTTCAACTGAAAAGAGGGCTGTGATAGAGGCGGCTAGAGAGGCTGGTGCTCATGAAGCCTATGTAGTCAAGGAGCCCATCCTAGCGGCTTTGGGGGCCAATATTCCTATTAATTCAGCTGCCGGTAATATGATTGTTAATATTGGCGGTGGTACGACCGAGGTAGCCGTTATCGCTCTAGGGGGGATAGTAGCTTCTGCTTCTGTACGCGTAGCTGGCAATAAAATAGATGAAGCCATAGTTGAGTATATCAGGAAAAAATATAATATGGCTGTAGGAGAAAGAACTGCCGAAGAGGTAAAAATGAAAATCGGTACTGCTTTGCCTATGCGTGAAAAAAGTGAAATGGACATTAGGGGCTTAGATTTGACCGAAGGCTTACCCCGTACTTTAACTTTGGCCGCTAATGAAATTGCCGAAGCTATTAACGGCCCCATGAAAGAAATTATCCAAGCGGTGAAAAACGTTTTATCAGAAACACCTCCAGAGCTGGCAGCTGACGTGATGGATAGAGGCATGATTGTTTCTGGTGGCGGAGCTCAACTGCGTAATATTGATGAATTACTTCACAAAGCGACTGGGGTTAACGCTTATATAGCAGAAGAACCTTTGTTCTGTGTCGCCAAGGGAACTGGTGTAGTTTTGGATAATTTGGAAGTGTATAAAAAAAGTATCATTACCCATAGTGGCCGCTAATAACAAATAAATTTTAAAGGCTAAATTTTAAATCAAGTTCAAATTTTTAAAACGCAGCCATTAGTTTCCATGTATCTCTATTAATCCATACTGAAAAATGGATTGTGGCATACAAAAGTATAAGAACTCTGCTTTGATAAAAACAGACACGAAACACGAAAACAAGCGTATAAGTCCATTTGAATATTTAATCATTTAGTTATTCACTTAAACTTTAAACTTTGGACTTTAAATTTTTGATTTAATGAATCCTACTTGTCCAATTATCTGTGGTCATGAATTTAATAGAAAATTTTTAGATAAGCAGGTTAATAATTTAACTGCTCAAAGTTTTGTGTTTCTGGGACCAGAAAAAGTTGGTCGCAGGTTGATAGCTCTCGATTTTGCTCGAAAATTAATGTGTTTGGATATTCAAAACGGGGAAGCTTGCGGGCAGTGTTCCAGTTGTCTTAGTTCCACCAAAAAATTAAATCCAGATCTTTTCGTAGTCACCTTTTTAGAAAGTACTAACGAAGATGAAGAAAATTCTGAAGGGAATAAGGAAGAAGAGAAAGAAGCAGAGGAAACCGTAGCCATTAAAAAAAAGCCTACCGAAACCAAAGAGATTAAGGTAGAGCAAATAAAACCACTGTTAGAGTTTTTGCAATATAAACCTCAGATATCAAAAAGAAGAGTGGCAATAGTGGACAATGCTGAAAGATTGAATATTGAGGCTTGGAGTTATCTTCTGAAAACTATAGAAGAACCTCCTCCAGATAGCATTTTGATTTTTCTGGTTACTGATATTAAAAAGCTACCCGAAACTATTATCTCACGACTATTAAAATTAAGTTTTAAAGAGATTCCTTTTCCTGAGATAGAAGAATGGTTAACAAACAATTTTAAAGATCATCAAGATTTACCTGAAATTGCTTGGCGTAGCCGTGGCCTTCCCGGAATGGCTATAGATTTACTTAATAATCCAGAGGAATTGAAATGGTATAGACAAACAGACGAAGAATTTTTAGAACTTCTCAAGATGCCATTCTGTAAGCAAAGTCCGTTTCTAGATAAGATGGCAAAATTAGGCTCGGGGGATATAGAAAAAATAATTTCAGAGTGGCTTTTCTTGGTAAAATATTATTTGGAGGACCAATCGGATTTATTTAAGTTTAAAGGTACCAAACCAAAACTCACTAAAAAAGAATTGGCTATACTGGCAGGGGATTTAAGTGGCTTCCTTGATTGGAATAAACGTAGTGGCATTAATAAAAAGCTTTGGTTGGAAAACATCTTTTTACAACGGAATTAAGCGTGATAAAGGTTTTAGTGCTATATTAATATCAGCATTTTCTACAAATGAAACAGGCTCGTAAAATCCTTATATTCTTTGTCTTCTTGGCTTTGGCTATTTATTATGTGCCTTTATTCCTCAAAAAAATGCCAACGTTGATTACTCAATTTTTGAAAAGCTCTCAAATGGCCAATTTTGTTATTTTGATTAACCAAAAAGCTGAAACCACCTTTTTCCCTAAGAAGTAGTTTCCCTTAATTTTGTTTTTAATTATTAAATTATTAAAATTTACCTATGTTTGACAACAATAATATCAAACAATTCGAAACAAAAATTACCGAGTTAGAAGGAAATATTAGTTCCACGTTGGTTAAGTTAAGGGTGGGACGAGCTAATCCCCAAATGGTGGAAGACATCAATGTTGATTATTATGGATCTAGATTACCGGTAAAAGGTTTGGCCAGTATTAGCGTGAATCAAATGACCATTACTATCCAGCCTTGGGATCAAGGCGCTGTGGACCCTATTTTTAAAGCTCTTTCAGTCTCTCCTTTAGGAGTAATGCCTATAAAGGAAATGAACCTGGTCCGAATCGTCTTACCACCATTAACCGAAGATCGTCGCAAGGAGCTGGTAAAAAATTTGGGTGCCACGAAAGAGGGTTTCAGAGTAGAATTACGACGTTTACGTGATGAAATAATGGGTCTTTTGAATGATTCCTTTAAGGACAAAGAAATATCCGAAGATGAGAAATTTGGTTACAAAGAAACAATAGAAAAGATGGTAACGAAGACTAATGCCGCTATTGAAGAAGCTTTCGACGATAAAGAAAAGGAAATAATGACAGTGTAATCATGATACTTTTAATTTTTATTTTGTGTTTTGGTTTTCTTATCATGGCCCATGAATTTGGTCATTTTATAGTAGCCAAAAAAAATGGAGTGAAAGTGGAAGAATTCGGCATTGGTTTTCCTCCAAAGCTATTTGGGAAAAAAATTGGTGAAACAGTTTATTCGATAAATGCTATTCCTATTGGAGGATTTGTGCGTATTTTCGGAGAAGAAGGAGAAGCTAGTGACAATTCCCGCAGTTTTGCTGCTAAAAGCATTTGGCAGAAAATAAGCATCTTGGTAGCTGGCGTAGGTGCTAATTTATTAGTAGCTGGTTTGATTTTTTCTTTTCTCTTTACCATTGGCTTTCCCTTAGATGTTTCTAATGAAGTCCTGCCTGCTGGAAAAAAGGCAGAAATTGTTATCACTAGCATAGAGAAAAATTCGCCGGCACAAGTAGCTGGGTTAAAAGTTGGTGATGTTGTTTTAAAAGTACGCAATGCCAAGGGCCAAGAATTCATCCCTGAACGTATAACTGATTTTCAAAAAATTGTTAGCGAAAACGAAATTCCAGATTTAAATTTAATTATCAAAAGGGGGGGTGAGACTTTAAATCTTCAGGCTACTCCTCGAGTGAATCATGCCCAGAATGTTGGCCCTCTGGGGGTATCTTTAATGGAACTAGTTTATTATCGTTATCCACTTTTCCGAGCTGTTGGGGAAGGCTTTAAGCATGTAGTAATCTTAAGTAAAGAAATGGTGTTTGGCTTGATCCAAGCCATGAAAGATTGGTTTGTGCAAAAAGTCACTCCTCAGGTAACAGGACCAATAGGGATAGCCTCGTTAAGTATTCAAATGGCTCATATAGGGTGGCGTTACTTCTTTAATTTTTTAGCTTTTCTCTCTACCAATTTAGCCATCGTAAATATTTTACCCTTGCCAGCACTAGATGGAGGACGGGTAGTCTTGGCTATAATTGAGAAATTGCGCAAGAAATCTTTGCCCTTAAAAGTAGTGGAAGCTATTAACGGTATTGGTTTACTTTTATTACTGCTTCTCTCCTTGCTGATTGCTTTAAAGGATGTAGCGCATTTGCATTTGTTATCATTCCTTATAAAATAATTACAATTTTAAAATATTTCTATGCCTAAAGATCCTCAATCCGATTCTTCTGTCAAAAAGCCTTCCTTTTTTCATTGGCCTGAAAATTGGTTTATAGATGTCGCTATAGATTTAGGAACCACAAAAACTCTTATAGCCTCGAAGGATGGCAAAATGGAAATCCAAGAATCTTCTGTGGCTGCTATTAATGTCAAAACTGGCCAAATTCTTGCCATTGGTAACGAGGCTTATCTTATGTTAGGTAAAACTCCAGGACATATTTCTGCCGTTAGACCGCTAAAGGGGGGAGTTATTTCCGACTTTGAAATTACTGAGAAAATGTTAAAAGCTTTTTTCAATAAGTTGGAATTGCAAAGAGGTGATAATTTAGGCTTTTTACCTTTTAGAAGAATTAGGACGGTGATTAACATTCCCTGTGGAGGAACCGAAGTAGAAAAAAAGGCTGTAGAAGATGTAGGCAGAAATGCTGGTGCTCATGAGGTTAAACTCGTGGAGTCTCCAATCGCGATAGCGATAGCTGCCGGTGTCCCGGTTCTAGAACCAGGGGGCAATTTGGTAGTGAATATTGGCGGAGGTGTGACCGAGGCAGCCGTTATTTCTTTGGGTGGCGTAGTAGTTTTCCGAAGTGTGAGAGTCGCCGGCGATAAATTAAATAGCGACATCATTCAATACGTTCGCGACAAATTCAAAATGGCTATTGGAGAAGCGACTGCCGAGGAAATTAAATTAGCTATTGGTTCCGCTATTGAAACGGGTACTCGTCAAAGTATGGCTATTAGGGGAAGAGACTTGACCTGTGGCTTACCCAAAGAAGTGAAAATAACCGATGATGATGTAAGAGTGGCTATTAGTGGTTCCTTACAAACGATTATTAAAAATATAAAAAGTACTATAGAAAGTACTCCCTCAGAGCTGGTTGCCGATGTTATGGATAAAGGCATTATTCTAGCTGGTGGAGGTAGCTTACTTAACGGTCTAGATAAATTAATTGCTGCCGAAACTGATTTGCCAGTTCATTTAATGGAGGACCCCACTTCAGCAGTCATTAAAGGTATGGTACGAATTATAAACAATCGTCATAATTTAAGTACTGTGTTAATAGATATTAATGAAGAAGATTCCAAAATAAATTATTAGGCTTATGAGTTCGCAAAGAAAGAAACTGCAACTAGCTATTATTGTTCTTGTTTTATTGTCTTTAATTTTGGCTTGGAAACCAGTTAGGTCTTTTTTGGATAGACATTTAGTGAGTTCTAATTTTTTTGTGTCTCCTTCTAATGGTCAATATACTTGGTTTTACAATCTATTTCACCTGATTGCTTTTACCAATGATTATAATAATTTAAAAATACAAAACAGAGATTTAGTGACCAACTATGTAGGCACCAGTTTAGAAAGTGCCTGTCATAACGGGACCGAAATCAATGGTTTAGAAGCCAGGGTATTAAAAAGTGATATTACTAATGCGGGAAATTATTTTTGGATAAATAAAGGCACTGCCGATGGTGTGGAAACGGGGATGAATGTAGTCGGAGCAACTAACAATGCCTTAGGGGTGGTGGATAGTACTTATTCACACAGCTCTCTAGTAAGAAATATTTTAAGCCCTAAGACTAAAATAAGCGTTATGGATGTAAGGTCTAAATCTTTGGGTGTGGCAACGGTTAATCCTCAAGGAAAATTTTACCTAGATTATCTACAATTAAAAAGTGATGTTCAGATTAATGATCTTCTAATTTCTACGGCAGATAATCGAGAATACTTGACTGGTTTGATTGTTGGTAAGGTAGTTCAGGCTGACAGTAGTAACCAAACTTATTATTTAGAGCCACTAATGGATTTAAGAAATGCTTTTGTGGTAAAAGTTCTTATGCAACCGAGCAAGAATTAATCATGTCCATACAAGGAAAAATACTTTTATTTACAATTGGCTGGGCGATAATTTTTGGTGGATTTGTTATTAATCGTAGTCTAGTCAGCTCCACTGGGTTTTATTATTGGCCAACTATCAGCCTTGTCACTTATTTAGTTGTCTTGTGCTTGGGTTTAAAAGAACGCAATTTCATCCTCCCAGTGGTTTTCTTACTGATGGTTCCCTTAGCTTTCTTCCTAGATACTTTGTTAGGAGCGGCTGCTTTCGGTTATTATGCTACTGGGTTTTTCTTGGGTAGTCTGTTTATTTTAGAGAGTCTAGTCTTAGCGAATATTAAGACCGAGCCCACTCAATTAATTGATATTTTTATTTTTTTAATTTGTTTCTGGATTGTAGGTCCAATTCTCTTTATCAAATTTATCAATCCACTAGTTTCTACTTATAATTTTACAGCGGCGCTTATTCATTTGGTCGTAGACTTTAGCTGCTGCTTTATTGTCCTAAAATTAATCAAGCCTTATTCGTCAAGAAATGTTTAAACGAAAAGACAAAAATTACTACGAACTGGAGCCGGAGGAGATTTTAATGGACAAAATGGCAGTTGATTCGACTGATGTTTCGGATAATTTTGAACACCTTGAAGCTGATATCAGCCGTAAGCCCATCTTGTTTTTAAGATTTTTAATACTGGCTGTTTGCGCAGTCTATGGTTTCATCGCTTTTAATAGTCAGATTTTAAAATCGCATATCTTTGAAAATTTGGCTTTAGGAAATGCTACTCGTTATAAGATAGTTAACGCTCCTCGAGGAGTAATTTATGATCGTTACGGAATTAAATTAGCTGACAACATTAAATCTTATAGCTTAATGTTAATGCCGGCTGATTTGCCGACTGACGATACAGCCAAGTCAAATCTTTTTACTCAAGTAAACACACTTTTTAACTTAGCTAAGGAAGATAGCTGGTGGGATAGCAAGGTAGTGAAGAGTAAAAGTATCGACCCTATTATTTTAAAAAATAATTTGAGTCAAGAGGAAATTCAAAAATTTGAGCCAATTTCTAACAATTTCCCTGGTTTCTCGATAGTGCCCAGCTGGTCTCGCTCTTATGCAGGCGGCGAGGCCGATGCTACTGTTTTGGGGTATGTGGGAAAGATTACGCCAAAGGAAGTAGATGAATACAGCCACTACCCCTTGTCAGATCTGGTAGGAAAAATGGGGCTAGAAAAGTTTTATGAGAGCTATTTACACGGTGTTTCTGGCAAAGAATACTATCAAGTAGATGCTCGACAAAAAACCTTACAACCTATTGGTGAGAAAAAACCACAGAATGGTTCGGATTTAGTATTAACTATTGATAGTGAGCTACAGAATTATTTGTATACTACCCTCAAGGAATCGACGGTTAATTTAGGTATCAAAAAAGCCGTAGGCATTGCCATGAATCCTAAGAATGGCGAAATTTTAGCCATGGTTAGTTTACCTAGTTTTGATAGTAATATTTTTAGTCAGGGCGGTAGCGCTGCTACTATTCAAAGTATTTTCCAAGATGCAAATCATCCCATGTTTAATCGGGCGATTAGTGGTCTTTATTCACCTGGTTCTACTATTAAGCCCCTGATGGCTATGGCTGTTTTAAATGAAAAGATTATCCCACCCCAAGATAATATTGTTGATAAAGGCAGGGTAGTTATCCCTAATCCTTATGATTCGACTAAAGAAAGTGTTTTTAGAGACTGGAAACTAGACGGTCACGGTCTGGTAAATCTAAGGAAAGCCTTAGCTATTTCTTGCAATACTTATTTCTATACCGTGGGAGGAGGCTATGGTAGTGTCACGGGTTTGGGCAAGGACAGAATCAAGCAATATTGGCAATTATTTAGATTAGACAAATTAACTGGTATTGATTTGCCCGGAGAGAGCGCCGGTGTTTTGTCCGATGAGGCTCTTCTCAAAAAAACTCGTCCCAATGATCCTGTTTGGCATCTTGGAGATACCTATAACATCAGTATTGGTCAAGGAGATTTACAGGTAACGCCTTTGGCCTTATTATCCTACATCTCAGCTATTGCTGAAAATGGTAATTTTTGGCAGCCTCATTTGGTTAGACAGATTAAAAATGGCACCAGTATAGTTAAAACTCAGGAAACTCAACTAACTACGAAATTAAATTTACCTGAAAATTATTTTCAAATTGTTCAGGATGGAATGCGGGCAGTAGTGACTGAAGGTTCCGCGGTTTCCTTAAATAATTTAGGAATTTCTTTAGCTGGTAAAACTGGAACTCCTCAGGTTTCTGGTGGTCAGAAAATCAATGCCCTCTTTGTAGCCTATGCTCCTTATGAAGACCCCCAAATTGCTGTTCTCGTTCTTTTTGAAGGTCCTAAGGAAGGGTCTGCGGTTGCCATCCCAGTAGTAGGAAAAGTCTTAGATTGGTGGAATCAAAACCGCTACGCCAAAGGGTTATAGAAAAGACAAAAAGTTGACTTTTGGCCTAGGTTTTGTATAATGAGGCATAATAAATCTTGAGGAATATATATCTTTGTATATATTTTTTTATTGCTTTAATTAAATTTTATGGCACTGGAACCATATTACGTCACAGACGAAGCGTACAAAAAAATGAAGGTGGAGTATGAGGAACTGATCAAACATAAGCGTCCTGAATTAGCTAGAAGAATCCAAGAGGCCAAAGAGTTGGGTGATCTTTCTGAAAACTCTGAATATGAGGAAGCTCGCACTGCTCAATCTTTTTTGGAGGGCAGAATTGAAGAATTAAGTGACCTTATTAGAAGAGCTACTCCCATCAGAAATCATCGTTTGGACGTGATCACTGTCGGGGCGACTGTAGATGTCGAAGACCTGGTTAAGAAAGCCAAAAAAACTTTTATGATAGTCGGTATAGAGGAAGCGGATCCTTTGACTGGTAAAATTTCCAATATTTCTCCTTTAGGAAAAATTCTTTTGGGGAAGTGTGAAGGAGCTGTTGTCAGATTAAAAACTCCTAAGGGTGAAACTACTTATAAAATTCTTAAGATAAAGTAATACAAAAGCAGGGTTTATAGCCCTGTTTTTTGGTTGAGGAGCAGAAACATTTATGGTATACTCGGAGAAGCTTAAAGCTATAAGCGAAAAGCTTAAAAAAAGACCAGTGTTTTTATGTTATTTAAGTTTTGGGTTTTAATTTTTTAATTTATATTTGTATGCCTCTCGAGGATTTAAGACAGACCAGAATTGCTAAGGCAGCTGATTTAAGAAAGAATAATATTGACCCTTATCCAGCCGTTTCTCATAGACAGTTTGATTTATCTCAGGTAGTCAAGCAATTTGATGAGTTAGAAAAAACGGCTCAAATAATTATTACGGCGGGGAGAATCTTTTCTATTAGGCCTCATGGCAAGCTTGTTTTTATTGACTTAAAAGATGAAAAAGGAGAATTACAATTGCTTCTGAAGGCAGATGAAATAGGCGAGGAGAAGCTGAAATTTTGGTTAGAGCATTTGGACATAGGTGATTATGTAGAGATAGAGGGAACAGTTTTTGTGACTAAGGCTGGAGAAAAAACTATTCTAGCTAAAACCGTCACCCTCTTAACAAAGGCTATAAGACCATTACCCACCCAGTGGTATGGTTTAAAGGATATAGAGACACTTCTAAGAAAACGTTATCTTGATTTGATAATGAACAAAGAAACCAAAGAATTGTTTTATAAAAAAACTATTTTTTGGGATGCTATCAGAGAATTTCTTAAGAAATATAATTTTTTAGAAGTAGAAACCCCCGTGCTTGAAAGTATTCCTGGTGGTGCCGATGCGGAACCGTTTATTACTCATTACAATGCCTTGGATAAAGATTTTTACCTGAGAATTTCTTTGGAATTAGCCTTAAAAAGGTTAATCGTTGGAGGCTTCGAAAGAGTCTTTGAAATTGGTCGAGTATTTAGAAATGAAGGTATAGATGCGCAACATTTGCAAGATTATACGCAAATGGAATTCTATTGGTCCTATGCCGACTATAATAAGCTCATGACTTTCATAGAGGAAATGTATAAATTTGTCGTAGAAAGAGTCATGGGCAGTTTGGTAACCAAATATAATGGTGGAGACATTGATTGGTCTAAACCTTGGCCCAAAATAGATTACTATGAATTATTTAAAGAGAAGACAGGCTTAGATCTGAAAATTGCCACCGTTGAAGACTTATATAACAAAGCCAAAGAATTAAAACTTGACCCTACTCCTAATTTGGGTAAGGGGAGGTTGATGGATGTAATTTATAAAAAAGTTTGTAGACCAGCCCTTGTCCAACCTTGTTTTTTGGTAAATCATCCCATCGAAGTATCGCCTTTGGCCAAATCATTTTTTGAAGATCATAATCGTACCCAAAGATTTCAAGTGCTGGTGGCTGGCTCCGAATTGGGCAATGGTTTCTCAGAACTCAATGACCCCTTAGATCAAAAAGCTAGGTTTGAAGAACAAATGAAATTACGTGAAAGTGGAGATAAGGAGGCTCAAATGATAGACGAAGATTTCGTAGAGGCACTGGAATATGGAATGCCACCTACGGCAGGTTTTGGTTTGTCAGAAAGATTTTTTTCCTTTATTGTTGATAGGCCCGTAAGAGAAACAGTGTTTTTCCCTGCCACCAAAAACAATGAATAAGCTTTAAAAAGTTTTATTGACAGTATGCACCTCTAGTGGTTTAATGCAGTGGCATGCTTTTAAAGCTCTTTAACAACGACAACTGTGGCAAGTATTTGTACCTAAGTTTAGGTCTAAATATTTGTCACAGTTTTTAAACTAAATCAGACGTCAACTCAAGGAGGGATATCAATGTACAACGGAAATAGTCCGGTTTTAACCAAGGGGAAGCAGTTTTCTGGCTTAGTGGCTGGAATTTGTCTTCTGGCTCTTCTGATTATCACCATCATTGTCATTTTGACCTATAGTTGTGGCCGTTAGTTAGTTCGCCCCCCGAGGAGGTAAACATGTCTCCTATCTGTAAGTCAGATATAGGTAGAATACCAATCCTGAAACAAGAAGACGGAATGTCTGCAAATGATATTCTGTTTCTAGAAGATGCGGGTCTCATGGCATCTTTTGACAAAGGGATTCATGAGGAAATTCAGGAAGAGCGTTGGCATCTTCGCAAGCTAATGATCACTGTCTTTGTGGTAGCGCTTCTAATTGATTTGTGGCCGTTAGCGTTAAGGCCTATGATGATGTCCTTTTTTTCTTGGGCTGATGGCTGCGGTTATCTTTCTCTTTGGAGAACGAACGAATAGTACCTATGGGATTTGATTTCTCTGGGGACACTCTAAGCATTTAAGAGTGTCCTTTTTTATTTGTCTAAGAAGCATTTTTGCTATATAATAGGGCATATTGTAACTAAAAGAAATTCTATGTTAGATATAAAATACATTCACAATAACCAGGATTTGCTTAAGCAAAAACTTATTAACAAAGGTAGCGAATCGTCTCTGATAGATCAGGTGATTCAGGCAGATGATAACCGCAAAGAGTTAGTTACTCAAATAGATAATTTAAGGCATCAAAAATCTTTAATAGAAGAAAAATTAGCCCAGGGTCAAAAAGAACCGACTGATTTGGAATTTCTTAAAAATGCTAAAAATTCCTTAAAAGAGTTAGAAGAGAAATCTGCTGTGGCTGATGCTGAGTTTATAAAAATTATGAGGCTTATTCCTAACCCACCACTAGATACTGTACCAGTAGATCCTACTGGAAAAGAAATATTCGTTTTAAGGGAGGTAGGGGAAAAACCTAAATTTGATTTTAAGCCCCTTGACTATGTTAGTTTAAGTGAAAAGTTAGATTTGATTGATACTGAACGAGCGGCTAAAACTTCTGGTTCTCGTTTTGGTTTTATAAAGAACGAATTGGCTCTAATGGAATTTGCTCTTTTACAATTCGTTTTTCAAAAACTATCCCAAGAAGGTTTTATTCCTTTAGTAACTCCGGTCATGTTAAAGCCTAAGCTAATGGAAGGAATGGGTTATGTCGAAAGAGGCGGAGAAGAAATTTATTATTTGCCGAAAGATGATTTGTATTTAGTTGGCACAGCCGAACAGATGGTAGGTTCTATGCATAGCGACGAAATTCTAGATTATAATAAATTGCCCTTACGTTATGCTGCTTTTTCTTCGTGTTTTAGAAGGGAAGCAGGTTCTTATGGCAAAGATACTAAGGGAATTTTGAGAGTACATCAATTTGATAAGATAGAGATGTTTGTTTTTGCTAAACCGGAAGAGGCGGTTAAGGAGCATGAATTTCTTTTGCGAATGGAAGAAGAATTAATGCAAGCATTAAAACTTCCTTATAGGGTGTTGAATATTTGCAGCGGTGATTTGGGCGATCCAGCAGCGGCTAAATTTGATACCGAAGCCTGGCTGCCTGGCCAAAATAACGGAGAAGGAGAATACAGGGAGACCCATTCCACATCCAATTGCACTGACTTTCAATCGCGTCGTTTAAATATTCGTTATAGAGATCCCAAAGACCAAGAATTACATTTTGCTTATACTCTCAATGGGACAGCTTTTGCTATTGGCAGGGCGCTCATTGCTATTATAGAAAATTATCAAACAGCCGAAGGTAATATTAAAATTCCCGAGGCCTTGCAGCCTTATATGGGTGGTATAAAAGAAATTGTGCCTAAGGTTTAAGGTATGGTCAAGGTGACCGATAGAAAAAAGCGTTTACATAAGCAGAAGATTCTTAAGAAAATTAAGTTTTACGTTTTTTTGTTCTTGATATTGATTCTTTTGGGTGGAGTCGTGTGGGTTATCTTTTTTTCCCCTCTTTTTGAAATAAAGAAAATTAATTTATCTGGCGAAGACCCGGGTGACGCTACGGCTTTTACTAGCTTTTTAGATACTACTATAGAAAGTCGTAGTTGGTTGAACATGAAACCATTCTACACTGGCTTTTTGAGAGAGCTCTCCTATAATGATAAAAATAGTTTGTTCCAAAATTTTGGGGCACTAGAGAGTGGATTTAAAGAGAATTTTCCCGAGTATTCTGATAGTCAGATAAATTTCAATTGGTGGAACCAAACTCTTAGTCTTTCTGTGAGTAAGAGGGTGTTAGCCGCTTTGTGGTGCGATGAGAGTAAATGCGGTTTAGTCGACGAGAATGGTATCTATTTTAAAGACCTAACAATCAGTGACAAGCAAGCGCTTTTGCAAGATCCTGATTATGCGAATTATTTTTTGCTGGAAGGTCAATTCAAAGGAACCTCCCAGCCTGTTGTTATAGGCTCTTTAGTGGTTTCCCCCGAGACTATAAAGGACCTTAAGAATTGGTATGACAATTGTAAGGGCAATATTATTGGGTATCGGGAAATATTCTTGAGCGATAGTTCACTGGAATGTTTTTCAGCAATCACTACTCTTGGGATGCGGTTAACTTTTAATCCAGCTAGCAATGTTAGTGAGGTGTTACGGGCAATAAAGGAGCTGCAAACTCAAACTAAAAGTAATTCTAATTGGCAGGGACTCACTAGCATGAATTTTTGTTTTTATCCTAAAATTTATTACACTCCAGACGGTTTTTTTAATCATTAACCAAGTTGTGTTTAAACCGTTAATAAGGTATGATTTTTATATGTCTCCAATGCTAAATCCTCAATTAAATAACCTCTCAAAGGATATTTATTCGTTACCAGAAAAAGTTAGTTCTGCTTCTACTGAAATGCAATCCTTCAATCAGGAAGGTTTAAAATTCTCTCCTGAAGAAACAGCTTCCCGCGCTATAGCCGATGCTATTAACGACCTGCCAGGAAATCAGGAAAACATAGTCTTGGCTTCTCAAAAAACTTTATCTGCAGCTGAAAATCTTTCACCTATAGAATTTGACAATAGAGCAAAAAGATTAGAAGACATTTTCCAAGACATTAGGGAACAGACTGCTAATACGCCTGATAACATGTCCGTCTTTTATAATTTAGTTTATAAAGGTGCCCAAGAACTAAGACGTAATGGCGATTTTTATTCTCTAGACGCTTTACATGATGGTGCGGTGGAGATAGCTAAAGGTGAAAAAAAGTTGTTAAGTTAAAATCTACTTACAT
>DAONFR010000003.1:0-13818 GCA_035403725.1 Minisyncoccota bacterium
AATATTTACTATCCTGTTTGGCTGGCGAATCGACCATTAAAGGCCGCCAAGCACGTAATTACTACATTTTCAGTATAGGGAATGCCAAAAATATTGTCAAGAAGCCACTTCCGCGCCTTCGACTTCTGTGAGCCCTCTTTAAATCTTACTTCGCGAACTCTACCGCTCGAGTTTCTCTTATCACAGTTACTTTTACTTCTCCAGGATAATGTATTTCGGCTTCTATTTTATCAGCTATTTCACGAGCCATTTTTAAAGCAGAGAAATCATCTATCTGCGTGGGAGTGACAAAAACTCTTAATTCCCTACCAGCCTGGATGGCATAAGCTTTTTCCACCCCTTTGAAATCGGTAGCAATCTTTTCTAAGTTAGCCAATCTCTTGAGATAATTTTCAATATTCTCTCTTCTTGCTCCTGGTCTGGCCGCTGATAAAGCATCAGCAGCATTTACGAAGTTAGCCTCGAGGATTTCAATAGGATAATCTTCATGGTGAGACTTCATGGCATTAATGATATCCTGACTGACACCGTATTTCTGCAAAATCTTAACACCTAATTCCAAATGGGCTCCTTCTAATTCGTGGTCAACAGATTTTCCTATATCATGGAGAAGCCCAGCTGTTTTAGCTAGCTCGACATTGCCTCCGAGCTCACTGGCCATCATTCCAGCCAAAATAGCCACTTCTATAGAGTGAGTTAAAACATTCTGGCCATAACTAGTTCTATAATTTAAACGACCTAAAAGATGAATAATCTCTTTAGGCAAACCTACAATGCCAACTTCATAGCAAGCGTCTTCTCCAGCTTTCTTTATCTGCTCATTGATTTCGTCTTTGGCTTCCAAAATCTTTTCTTCTATCTTAGCTGGTTGAATTCTACCATCAGCTATTAATTTTTCTAAAGCCAATTTAGCCAAAGCTCGACGGACAGGATCGAAAGAAGAAATAGTAATACTGTCAGGGGTTTCATCTACAATAACATCAACACCGCTCATTTGTTCAAAATGTCTAATGTTTCTGCCTTCTCTTCCTATAATCTTGCCCTTAATGTCTTCCGAAGGAATATTAACAGAAGAAGTGGTAACTTCGCTCACGCCAGAGCGAGCGTATCTTTGTAAAACAGTAGCAATAATCCCAGCAGCTTTAGTGTTAAGCTCTTCTTCTCTATCCCTTTCTAATTTTTTAAAGCTAGCGGCTAAATCAGTTTCATAATTTTTTTGCACTTCATCAAACAAAGCAGTTTTAGCTTCGTCTTTACTCAGACCGGCCACTGCTTCCAATTTAGCTTCTTCCTTTTTCTGAATTTCCTCTATGCTGGTTTTTACTTCCTGCACCTTGGCTAAATTTGTTTCTAACTTGGTAGCATTAGCTTCGACTTCATCATTTCTTTTATCCAGAAGCTCTTCTCTTTTAATCAGCTTATTTTCCAGCTCAATTAGTTGCTTTTTATGGCGGGAATTTTCTTCCATAGACTGATCGACTAACTGCTGAGACTTATTTTTAGCTTCATTCAAAATTTTATTAGCCTCAGCTTTAACTTCTTCTATCTTTTCTTTAAGCTTGGCTTCTATAGAATTCGCTTGCTTCCTCGCTAGAACCTGACGTATTTTGTAGCCCACACCAACACCCACTCCTAGCCCCACTAGAGTTAAAATAAAATATAAAATATCCATATTATTAAGATATGGCCAGAAAAATGCTTAATCCTAGGATAGTCCTTATCTAAGACCAACGCTAAAAAGCGATAACATTAATCGTCTCTTTTTAAGAATTGAACTATTTAGTAAGGTTAAACTATTGAAAGGCAGTTTCATATCCGGTAAAAGCAATCTTTTCCTGGTCATTCCGCTATTAATTTATAACCGGCTAGTTCTTTTAGCCTATTTCATAGTATACTATATATTTCGTTCTTGTCAAAAGAATAAAAAGTTGTAAAAAAATAGATTATTTTTTGAAGAGAATCAAATTTTCTGCTAGAATAAAGATATGATTTCTTCTAAAAAAGTTCTTTTGATAATTTTAGATGGCTGGGGAATAGGCCAAAAGAATTTTACTAACCCGATTGTTCAAGCAGGCATTCCTAAATTAGATAAATGGCGTAACAGTTATCCATTAGGCTCTCTGCAAGCCAGCGGTAACGCAGTAGGTTTAGAGTGGCAAGACTTGGGTGGCAGCGAGGTTGGACATATGACGATTGGTGCTGGCAAGGTAGTCAAACAATATTCAACAAAAATTAATGCCGATATCCGCAGCGGAGCTTTCTTTAAAAATCCTAAATTAATAGAGGCCTATCGTAATGCTTTGCGCAACAAAGGTAATGTTCATATATTAGGTCTGCTTACTTCTACCCCCATCCATGGGGATATGGACCATTTAATCGCCCTCACTAAGGCGGCCTTTGAAAATGGTATCCAAAAATCTTATTTAGATATCTTCCTTGACGGTCGTGACTCTAGCCCTAACCACGGAGTAATTTTCTTAAGGGAACTTCAGGAGAAAATTGCTCCCTATGGAGGTATTGTTAATACCATGTGCGGTAGATTTTTTGGTATGGATAGGGACCAAAACTGGAGCCGCACCAAATTGTGCTATGACAATCTCACTGGCGCTAGGATAAATACAGTTAAAAATGGCGGAGACTATTTGAAAGCTGCCTATGAAAAAGGCACTAGTGATGAATTTATTGACCCCGTTTCTCTAGAATCAGAGTCTTCCCCACGTTTTATTGATAATAACGATACTCTTATCTTTGCTAATTTCAGAGAAGACAGAATAAGACAGCTTTTTGGTGCTTTCGCTTTAAGTAATTTTAATTACTTTGAAACCAAAAAATTAACCGGCCTGAGTATAGTGTCCATGATTAAATATCATCAGGACTTTACTACTCCTTATCTTTACGACCCAGATTTAATCAATAACCCACTAGCAAGAGTCCTGTCGGATAACGGCAAGAGGCAAATGCATTTAGCTGAATCTGAAAAATATGCTGCGGTGACCTATTTCTTCAATGGACTCAAAGAAACCCCTTACCCCAGTGAACATTGGATTATTATCCCTTCACAAAAGACTGGTCATCCTGAAGAATCCCCTGCCCTTTCTATTAATGAGGTAAATGACCGTCTCTTCCAAGCAATTGATGATGGTATTTATGATTTTATTCTTGTGAATTATGCTAATTCCGACCTGGTAGCTCACACTGGCAATTTTCAAGCTGGTCTAGAGGTAGTAAAAATCATGGATGAAAAGGTTAGCCAAACTATTGCCAAGGCAGTAGAAAATAATTACACTGTCATAGTGACAGCCGACCATGGAAACCTGGAGCAGATGATTAATCCTACTACTGGAGAAATTGATACTCAGCATAATTTAAATCAAGTACCGTTTTGGCTTATTGGCTCTGATTACAAATTGACGACTCCTCGCTTTAGCTCCGAAAGCCAAAATAGAGAAAAGCTAGCCATAGGAACATTGGCAGATATCTCTCCTACTATTTTAGAAATTATGGGGATACCAAAGCCGCCAGAAATGAATGGTCAAAGTCTGCTGCCTATCTTAAAACGCAATAATTAATTTTTTAGGGATTATTATGAAGACATGGATCCAAAGAATTCTCCTACAAATTGTTTTGAATACTCTAGCTGTTCTAGCCTTACAATATTTCAAAATCTTGACATTTCGAGGAGATTTAGTTACATTATTGAAACTTAGTGCTATTATCGGATTGATAAACCTCTTCCTCAAGCCTATCCTGTCCTTCATTACTAAGCCTTTAACTTGGATTACTTTTGGCCTATTTGCCATAATTTTGAACCTGATACTTTTAAAAGTAGCTATGGCCTTTGCGCCAGAGCTAACTCTTACACATGGGTTCAATAGTCTGATTATTTCGTCATTAGTATTGGGCGTCGCCAATGCTTTGGCTACAATTAATAAACAAAATTAGCTATGTCTATCGTCTCTCTTATTAAAATCGCTATTGTAGTTTTGGGAGTTATCCTCGTCATTTTAGTTATCCTTCAACAAGGCGAATCCGGTCTGAGCGAAACCTTTGGTGGTCAAAGCAGCTTCCTCACTACCCGTCGTGGTGCCGAAAAATGGATTTTTACAACAACTATTATTATTGGCATAATTTTTGTTGGGCTATGCTTAGCCTTACTCAAAATAAAATAAGTTGTGCCTTATAGTTACTAAATTCAATCGTTATGTCAGCCTTTTCTAAAAAATATTGGCGACTTTTTTCTTTAAAGGAAAAAGTAGTTTTATTGTCGCTTGTTCTTCTCACTTTATTTGCAGCTATCTTTTTAGGTGTCAGTCTCTCTAAAAAATATCTCAAAGCCTCGCCAGCGGCTGGCGGCTACATGACCGTAGGTATTGTCGGTCAACCTTTTATACTGAACCCTATTCTGACTCAAGCCAATGAAGCCGATGCCGAATTAGAAGCACTTATGTACAATGGCCTCTTTACTTATGACAATCAGGGAGAATTAAAACCTTCTTTAGCGCAAAGCTATGATGTCAGTGATGATGGAAAAACTTATACAGTTATTTTAAACAAAAATGTTTTATGGCAGGATGGCACCGATCTGACTGCAGACGATGTTATTTTTACTATAGAATCTATTCAAGACCCAGATTATAACAGCCCCTGGCGAAGCAATTGGCTAGGTGTAGTCGCGGAAAAAGTAAATGACAATGTTGTTGTGTTCCATTTGAATAAACCCTACATAGGCTTCAAGGATAATTTGACTGTCAAAATTATTCCTGCGCATATTTGGGAACAAATCAATACTAAAAATATCTCCTTAGCAAAATATAGTTTGCAACCAGTAGGAACTGGACCTTATATTTTTTCTAAGCTCACCAAAGATAAATTGGGCAATATTATTAGCTATGATTTGAAAGTGAATGAACACTACTTTGAGAAGTTGCCAAACATTAGCGCTATTACTTATCGCTTCTATAAGAATTACGATGAGCTAAAAGATGCCTTCCAGAAAAAAGAGGTTTCTTCTTTAGCCAATGTTCCTTCTGATTTAAAATCATTATTCAAAAACAGAGGAGCTTATTTAAAAAGTATTGAGCTTCCTCGGTATTATTCTGTTTTCTATAACCTTAAAAGCAACAACGCTCTGCTCAGTAGTGCCGACACACGTTTAGCTTTAAATCTAGCTATTAATAGAGAAGCTATCAATCAAACAGTCTTTGGCGGTAGCCTCCTTCCAGCTAATAATCTTATCAGCCAAAGTTTTCTTGGCTACAATGCCTCCCCCACAGTCGATCTCACTTATAATCCCACCAAGAGTCACGAGCTCCTAGCCAAGACTTTTAATTTCAATGACTCAGCTATCTGGGAAAAAATCATTAAACAGAAAAAACAACCCACTAAATATCAACCGGTTTCTATTACTCTCACAGTGGCAGATTTGCCAGAATTAAAAGCTGCTGCCAATTTAATTAAAGCTGATTGGGACAAAGCTGGGATTCCCACTACATTACAAATTGTGCCTTTAAATGATTTGGAAAACGACATTATTCCTAACAAAAAATATGACGTTTTACTTTTTGGCGAATTCTATGGCCGAGAGTCAGACCCGTATAATTTTTGGCATACTGGTGGCAGTCTCAATTTAAGCAATTTCAGCGATAAGAAAGTAGATGCTCTTCTAGAAGAAATCCAATTAATCAACGATAAAACAAAACGCCAAGCAGACTTGATTGAATTACAAAATCTTCTTTTAGAAGATAGCCCTTGTTTCACTTTAGGTAATCCCTTACAATTCTACGCTCTCTCACCGAGTATTTCTGGTGACACCTTGACTGTTGGCAATTATTTAGCTGACCGTTATAGCAACGTTTCGGATTGGTATATGCACGTTCGTTTAAGCCGCTAAGACATAGCGACTTATAACGCCGTCGTGGCGGAATTGGTATACGCGCAGCGTTCAGAACGCTGTGGCCATTGGCCTTGCCGGTTCGAGTCCGGCCGACGGCACTTGTTCGTTATGTAAGTAGTTTTAATGTCATTATATTTATTTTAATTTGTTAATTTAAAATCCGTCTCTTTCTTAAGGGCCGGAATATTATTATGGAAATATCAAAAAATCAGTCCCACGGGAATTTTCATTCTCGCCGACCAAACTATAAACACTATCCCCCTAGAAATCCAAAAAAAGGGCCTGAGGATAATGTGTCTCAACCAAGAGTAAAAATTATTAGCCCTACCCCAACTGTCAGTACCGTCACTTCAGTTAACTCTGTGGTGCCAAAAAACAATGAGGTGTTAAAAATCATGGCCTTAGGAGGCTTTGAAGAAGTTGGCCGTAATATGCTTCTTTTAGAATACCAAAACCAAATTCTCATTGTAGATATTGGTCTGCGTTTTCCTGATGAAACTATGCCTGGCATAGACTTTATTGTGCCCAATATTGAATACTTAACTAATAATCCAGAAAAGAAAATTCTAGGAGCTTTTATTACTCACGGTCATTATGACCACTTAGGAGCCATTCCTTATCTTATCGATAAATTGGATTACCCGGTGATTTATACTGCCCCTCTAACTAGGGCCATCATTTTAAGAAGACAGGAAGATTTTCCCAAAGAGAAAAAATTGGATATTCGTTTAGTTAATCCTGACGGTAACGAAAATATTAATTTAGGACCGTTTGTGATTCAGCCCTTCCATGTCAATCACAATATCCCTGATGCCTTTGGTCTTTTTGTTAAAACCCCTGTCGGCTCTTTGATTTTAACTGGAGATTTTAAATTTGATTTACAGCCTATTGGTGATAAACCAGCTGACCTTAACCATATTGTTAGGCTAGCGGATGGCGGAGTAGATATGCTTCTCATAGATTCCACTAATGCCGAAGTTCCGGGGTATTCCATGTCCGAAAGCGTTATTATGGATAATTTAGAAGTCCTCTTCGCTAATGCGAAAGGTAGAATTATTTTAGCTACTTTCTCTTCTCTAATTAGTCGTTTGCAAGAAGCTCTTATTATTTGCGAAAAATTAGGCAGAAAAGTTGCCATTGAAGGTTATTCCATGAAATTTAACGTGGATGTCTCAGAAAAATTAGGGTATCTTAAATCTAAAAAAGGCACTATTATCCCCTTGGCCGAAGCCCTACATTTACCACCTCAGGAAGTAGCCATTTTATGTACAGGTGCTCAAGGAGAAGACAATGCCACTTTAATGAAGGTGGCCAATCGTGAGCATAAATTACTCCATATAGAAAAGGGTGATACTGTTATCTTTTCCTCTTCTATTGTTCCTGGCAATGAACTGGCTGTACAGAACCTTAAAGACACTCTTTTAAAGCAAGGTGCCACAGTCTTCCATTATAAAATGTTAGACATCCATGCTAGCGGACACGCCCAACAAGAGGACCTTAAATTGATGATGAGCTTAACTCACCCCAAGTATGTGTTACCTATCCATGGACATTATTCCATGCGTCGCTCTAATGCTAACCTTGCAGTAGGTATTGGTATTCCTGAAGAAAATATCGCCATCCCTTCTAACGGTCAGATTGTAGAGTTAACTAAAGCTGACATGACTTTAACAGAAAAATTTGTACCTGCTAACTATGTCATGATTGATGGCTTAGGTGTAGGTGATGTGGGTGAAGTGGTTTTGCGTGATAGAAACACTATTTCCCAAGATGGTATTTTTGTCGTCATTGCTGTCCTAGGAAAAAATGGCGTTCTTATGTCTGAACCAGAAATTGTTTCCCGAGGTTTCGTGTATATGAAAGAATCTCAAGATTTGCTCAAAGAAGCTAAAGAGAAAACTATTCAGATTATCAAAACGAGTTTAGGTAATGTCAAAGATCCTCGAATCAATGCTACTTATATTCGTAATAACATTAGAGAAGGTTTAGGCAACTTCTTATTTAAGAAGACCCAAAGACGTCCTATGGTGTTACCCATTGTTGTAGAAGCCTAACAAAAAACCCATGCTCTAAAGCATGGGTTTTTGTAATTACTTTCCCACTAAATCTTCTTAAGGGAAGCTGATATTATAGTTTCCCCCATTTCTATATCTAAGGTGAGGGTAGCTCCTGAAACCGCTGCCAAGACCAATTTTCGAGCTTTGACAGCCTCTCCAATCACAGATAGGTTCTCTTTAAGAATGCTGTTGACGTCAGGATTTTTCGTGACTAAACCTAATTCAATTATGTCTCCTGGTTTAAGCCCGGCTTTCTGTCTTAAGTCTTGTAGACCCCTAATGAGATCTTTCATAAGCCCTTCCTTGTAGAGTTCTGGAGTAATCGTGGTATCTAAATTAGCACTCAATCTATTAAAGGTACTTTCCTTAAAGCCGTTCGCTTTGCTAAAATGGGCAACGGTTTTTATTTCTTTAATATTGAGTTCGTCTTTCAATATCTCCCATAATTCTTTCTCTTTAATAGTTTTAGCCATAGCCGTAGACACTTCCATGGTTCCCAAAGGTTGACGAACCTTAATCCCAGAAGTTTGTCTTATTTGTAATCCTAAACTAGCCAAATCTCTAATAACCGACATTTGTTCTAGAAGGTTTTTATCTTTCGCTTTGAGTTTCTGCTCTTTGGGCCAACTGCACAAATGAACACTCTTAACAGTTTTTTGACCACCTAATTTCTGCCATAAAGTTTCTGCAATAAAAGGCGTGAAGGGAGCAATAATTTTAGCCGTCTCGCCTAAAACATAGGTCAAAACATCTGTACTCGCTTGTAATTCTTTTTGGGAAGTAGGCTTTTGGAAGACTGTTCGCGAACGACGTAAATACCAACGAGAAAGGTCGTCTACAAAATTTTCCAATTCCTTACTCGCTTCATTAATTTTATAGCTATCCAGGAATTTCTTCACCGTAATAGAAACTTCGTCCAGACGAATAAGAATCCATTGATCTAAAAGTCTTTTTGGTAGAGGTCTCTTAGGCAAATGACTTGCTTTGCTAGATTTATACATTTCAGAGAAAAGGTAAACATTCCACAAGGGCATAATGAATCTTCGGAAATCTTGAAGCATATCCTTCTCAGAGAAGAGTTTGGATTCATCTGGTGCATTTACTCTGAAGAAATACCAACGCACGGCATCGGTCCCATAACCATTGAACAAGTTCCAAGGGTCTACTATGTTACCCTTAGTCTTAGACATTTTTTCACCCTTATTATCTAAAACAAAACCCACAGAAACTACGTTCTTATAAGCAGGTCCTTTATCCAAAAGAGTTGAAATAGCTAACAGGGTATAAAACCATCCCCTCGTCTGGTCAGCTGCCTCGCAGATATAATCGGCCGGAAAGCCTTTCTTCTTATCTATTAATTGCTTATTCTCAAAGGGATAATGCCATTGTGCGAAAGGCATAGAACCAGAGTCAAACCAAACGTCGATAATATCAGAAACTCTTTTCATAGTCCCTTTGCACTTAGGACAACGGAGTTTGACCTCATCCACATAGGGACGATGTAAGTCATACTCCCCTTTTTCATTAATAGGTAAATGCGCCCAATTCAGATTAACAACAGTAGCATTTTTAATTTGCTTAACCTTTTGTCCCTGCGTATCCAGCAAAGCCATTAAAGGAGATTCATGGGAAACAATTAAAATATTCTTTTGTGGGTATTGACTCAAAGTTTCTTTTAAGCCTTGGACCATTCTTTTCTGCAATTGCAAATAGTTTTCTCCGCCATTAGCGGTAAAATCTCTTTCAGTATCATTTTTCTTCAATTCTAGGCAACGTTTTTCGTCAATGAATTGCCCATTGAAATTGCCCACATCAATTTCCCTAAAATTAGCATTGAAAATTACAGGCACTTTTAGAACATCGGCTAAAATCTCGGCCGTTTCTTTAGTTCTCTCTAAATCAGAAGAGACAATAACGTCTATCTTATGTTTTTGTTTACTAAGTTTTTTAGCAATAGCCATTACTTCCATTTTTCCTTTGGGAGTTAAATGGGCAACAGTTACTTCAGGATAGTTACTAAAATAATGTTTAGTATTATTGGTGGCTTCCCCGTGTCTCATTAAAGTAATCTGGGCTTGTTCCTGATTAAATTGGGAAATTTCTTGAAGGGATCCAATAGCGATTTCGTGATGGCAAGATTCACACTGCCAAATAGGTAAAGGTGTTCCCCAATAACGGCTTCTAGATAAATTCCAGTCTCTGACCTCTCTGAGCCAACCACCGAATCTCCCTGTTTTATAGGAAGTGGGTATCCAGTTTATTTTTTGATTATTAGCCAGAAGTTCCTTCTTTTTGTGGGGCATATCGATAAACCAACTTTCATTGGTTCTATAGATAAGTGGAGTATGACAACGCCAGCAGAATGGGTATTCATGTACCGTTCCCCCTAGATTGCCCGTATAAACTAAATTCTTTTCTTTTAAGTCTTTAAGGATAATCGGATCGGCTTCCTTGAAAAATTTGCCAAGAATAAAAGGTAAATCTTTTGGAGAATCCTTAAACTTTCCCTCTCCGTCCAAATTAACAATAATAGGCAACCCGTATTTCTGCCCTAATTTAAAATCATCTTCACCATAAGAAGGTGCTATATGGACCAAACCTGTACCGTCGGTGTCAGAAATAAAATTACCCGAAAAAACAGTATACACTTTGCTAGTATCCACCTCTGGTAAAGGATATAAGGGTTCATAGTGTAGCCCCACTAATTCTTTGCCGAGGATTTTTCCTATTAACTTGGGTTTTTCTATATTAGCATCAGTCGGTGGTAGGTCATGTAAGCTGATTAACACTTCCCCGTTGACCAACCACTCGTTATATTCCAAGCCCTCCCCAACCGCTACCGCTAAATTAGCTGGTAATGTCCATGGAGTAGTTGTCCAAACAAGCAAAGCTGTTTTTGTTTTGGCATTAGCTTTAGGAAAATCTTTTAAATAGAATTTAATAAAGATAGAAGGGTCATGTACAGTCTGATAACCCTGCGCTAACTCATGACTTGATAAAGTCGTTCCGCAACGAGGACAATAAGGACCAATTTTATAGCCATGGTACATCAGCCCTTTATCATAGATGCTCTTAAGAATCCACCATTCTGACTCCATATATGGCAATTCGTAAGTCACATATGGATGTTCCATGTCGACAAAATACCCCATTCTCTCAGTGAGTTTTTGCCAATCAGCCAAATATTTCCAAACAGATTCTTTGGCTTTAGCATTAAAGGCGGCTACACCATATTTTTCAATGTCATTCTTATTGGTAAAACCTAATTGTTTTTCTACTTCTAATTCTACGGGTAAACCATGGGTATCCCAACCGGCTTTACGGTTAACTAAATAACCTTCCATTGTTTTGAATCGGCAAATCAGGTCTTTAAAAGCTCTGGCTTCGACATGGTGTAAGCCTGGTTTTCCATTAGCGGTTGGGGGGCCTTCAAAAAAAACAAAAGGCTTACCATTCTTATTTTTTTCTAAGGTTTTCTTAAAGATTTGATTATCTTTCCAATAGGCCAAAATAGTTTCTTCTTGAGAAGGAAAAACTGAATGACTTTCATTTTTGTTTTCTGTTGTTTCGGGCATAAGGTAAAATTTTAAAGGCTAAATATTAAATTTTAAGTGAATAACTACCTTAACAAATGGAAATTATTAGGCACCATTTGAAAATTGATAAATTAATAGAGGTATGGTTACATTTTGTCTGGAACTACTATACCTACCAAACCTAATCCATGTTCCAAAACTTTTAAGGTATTAGTACTTATCGCTAACCGACTAGATTTTAAAGGCTCGTCGCTAGTTAAAATTTGGCAATTATTATAAAAATTATGATAAATAGCCGCCAGTTCTTTGAGATAAGTAATCAGATGATTAATTTCTAAACTTAAGGCTACTTCTCTTAAGATATCTGGATATTCGTTTATTTTCTTAGCCAATGCAATTTCTTCTTGTTCTTTTAAAGCATCCCACTGCGGTTTACCCAATCTTCGCCCGTGTTTAGTCAAAAGACTTTTTACTCTCACGGCCGCATATTCTACATAGTAAACAGGATTGTCCATTGATTGAGCCTTGGCCTTATCAAGGTCGAAATTAAAATGGGTATTGGGTGGCTTCTCTAAAAAATAGAAGGCAGCCGCATCATAGCCCACTTCATCTATAAGGTCTTCTATTGTGTAAGCATTCCCCGAGCGTTTAGACATTTTTACTTCAACCCCTTCTCGAACTAGCATGACTAATTGTACCAGTATCACTTCTAACCTTTGCTGAGGTTTGATTATTTTGTCTTTATGCATCTGCTCTACCACCATAAGCATTTTTTGCATATGGGTATAATGGTCAGCCCCCCAAATATCAATTACCCTATCATAACCACCTTTTTGAAACTTGTATAAATGATAGGCGATATCTGATAAAAAGTAAGTGCCCACTCCTTCAAAGCCGGGCTCATGTGGTCGATCAATAACCCTGTCCTCGCTATCACCAAACGCAGTCGTTTTAAGCCAAGTTAAATTGTCTTTTTCATAGGTAAGATTACTTTCCTTAAGCCAATTTCTTGTCTTCTTTAAATAGCCATTTTTAACCAAATCGCTTTCTCGCGTCCACTTGTCATAATGAATCTTAAATTTTTGGGTTACAGTTTCTTGAATTTCTTTAAGGATTATTTGACTAGCTTTGTGTCCAATTGAGAGAAGAGTATCATTGGCTTTTATAGTAATGCTCGCAGCTACTGTTTTTAAAAAAGTTCCTCCGTAGCATTCCTCCGGTTTAATCTCTGTTTTATAGGTAGCCAAATCTTTTCCTTGGGCCAAAATAACGCTAGCCCCCAATTTTTCTATTTGGTGGCCGATGTCATTTATATAATATTCCTTAATAGTTTTACTGCCAGCTAGGTTCAAAACATTAGCGATGGCTAAGCCCAGAAAACCGCCTCGCCCATTACCAACAGTCAGCTCACCAGTGGGATTAGCGGAAATAAATTCAATCTGGACTTTATGACCAATCTTATCGAGAACGTTTGCCCCAAAGCCTGAACGCCAAAAATTTGTGGGTCGAGAATATAGATTATTTTGTAAGTAAAAAATAAACTTAGGGCTCAAAGTAAAATTAATAAAACCAGGCTGAGAAATTTTAATTGTTTCTATCCAGCCGTTATCATCATAAGTTTGTTTTGCTTTTTCAAAATAGGGCAGTAATTCTTCGGCTGCCTCCATAGGCGATTGTTTAAGCTCTTTAGCCAAAATGTAGGCAATATTAGTATTATAATCGCCGTAATCCTCCAAGCTGTTTTTATCCACCTTAAAAGGAAAGACTTCTTGAGAAAGCGATTTATCTTTTTGAAAACTCTCTATGGCCTTCGCGGTCAGATTATTTAAGTAGTTTTTGACTGTTTCTGTCATGAATTGAATATACCAAAAAAAGACTTATCGAGCAAAATTCTCAGCGCCTGTAGAGAAAAGGCATTAACCTAAATTGCAAAACACTCCCGTCAAAAACGGGAGTGTTTAAAAATGAAAGATTATTATTTAGTAGCAGCTACTTCTTTAATTATAGCTTCTAATAATTTCGGTTCCTCTTGTGCTAATTCAGCTAAAACTTTACGGTTTAAAATCACATTTTGTTCTTTCAGCTGATGAATGAATTTGCTGTAAGTTAAGCCATTTTCTCTACAGAAAGCATTGATTTGAATCTGCCATTCAGCTCTCTTAGTTCGTTTAACTAACTTTCTGCTAGTATAAGCGTGAGTCTGTGCGTGCATAAAAGCTTCCTTGGCGGCACGATAAGTGCTCTTCCTTCTCCAACGATAGCCCTTAGCGGCTTTGATAATCTTCTTTCTTGCTTTACTGGCTTGAACGCCTCTTTTTACTCTTGTCATATT
>DAONFR010000004.1:0-7603 GCA_035403725.1 Minisyncoccota bacterium
GGAATGAGTGTCCCCCAAAGGATTATCTGTTTATAATTTTTCTTAGGTAACTTATTTATTCTCGCTGTTTGTAAAGATTCTGGTACTGCAGCTAAACCATTTAAAGAATAAAAGATAGCGCCATAAGGCAAGAGAAAACCCAACCAACGAACTGTAACCAAATTTTCAAAATGAATTACTGGCAAACTTTTTATCGAGATAAAAATAAAAATTGCCACTAAAACGAAAGAGAAAATAAAATTAGCTTTGACCGCTAAACGCGAATCATAAAGAGTAAAGAAAGAAATCACCAGCCATAAAAGAGTAAAAACCCATGGGCTAGCTAAATTAATTCCCAATTGCGATAAAAGAATAGTTAAAAACTGAGTAGCTAGCAGTAAAAGAATTAATAAAGAGATGGAAAATGTTAAAAGAGTAGTTCCCAAAACAAATTTTTTGGCCTTCGGACCAAGATAAGTGCCTACATATCCTGGTAATCCACAAGAGTCTTCTGTCCTTAAGGATAATTCTCCGTAAATTAAATGAATATAGAGGATAATTGCTCCGACTATCAGGAGTAAAATCAAAGTAGGTAGTACTCCTGATTGTAAACTCAGATAAGGCAGAGTAAAAACTCCCGCGCCAATTATCATTCCAACTAAAATTGCAATGCCTTCAAAAAATCCCTTGCGCATAAATAAAATCTTTAAAATTATTTAATCAATTTATGACCGGCTAAAAAATCACGAGCCATTTCCAGGCGCACTTCACTTTCCGTATAAAGAGTATATAAAGTTTCACCTCTTTTATACTCATCACCGAGACTTTTATTAAGATAGATACCAGCAGTTAAAGTTTCTGGAGCACCTAAAATTCGTGCCAGTTCAATAATGGCCACGCTATCCATTTGTTTTATTCTTCCATTATTTTCGGCTTTGTACTCAAAGACGATAGGAGCTACAACTACTGCCTCATAATCAGGAACATTTCCTCCTTGGGCCTTAATAATTTCTTGAAATTTTGCCAAGGCCTGCTTATTTTGCAATGCTTTATAGGCCAACTTCTGCCCCTGCCCTTTTCTGGTATAACCAGTAAGTTCCAAAAGCACGCCAGCTAATTTTGTCGCCTTCGCTTCCAGGTCTAAAGGTCTCTGGGGTAGTTGATTTAATACGGCGATATCATCTCTAATACCTAAAGCAGGCCCCACCCCTCTACCAACAGGACCCTTAGCCTCCTGAATAACTACCTGCAGTTTTATACCAAATTTCTTGGCTATATACTGGAATAAAGCTATTGTTTTTTTTGCCGTAGCTTTATCTTTAATTTTAGTACCCTCACCCATAGGGAAATCTATTACTAGATGAGTCACACCCATGGCTACTTTTTTAGCCATAATACTGACTACCATTTTTGAAAGAGGCTCTGTCCCTAAATGTTTAAGCACAGTGATAAAACGATCGTCAGCTGGAGCTATTTTTAAAGCTCCACCCCAAATTAAACAAGCATTAGTTTTTCTGACAATGTTCTCAATTTCTTCTCTTTCAAAACTAACAGGAGCAATCACGCTTAGGGCATCTGCTGTCCCAGCTTCGCTAGTGATAGCCCGGGAAGAAGTTTTGGGTATAGTAATCCCATAACTAGCGACGATGGAAACTATAATAGGAGTAATTTTATTCCCCGGTAACCCTCCAATGGAATGTTTATCGGCAACAATCTTACCAAACTTAAACATTTCACCGGTTTCGGCAAAAGCCTTAGTTTGGAAATAAGCTTCTTCGTTAGTAAAATTATTTTCTGGGAAAGAAGAAGCAATAAAATAAGCCAATTCTAAATCACTCAGTTTGTAATTAATAGTATCCTCTACAATGGAGATAATTTCCTTTTCTGAGAGCCGTCCGCCATTTAATTTTTTTCCAATAGCCTCCAATGATTCAGGTTTTGGAGCTAGGGCCAAAGATAATGTTTCGCCTGATTTAATTTGGTATTTTTCTAAAATATCTTTAAAAATACCGATTTCTCCTTCTTTGACAAAACTTTTTGTTAAATCTACTGCCACTTCTGTTTGATGATCATCCCATTTTAAAGAGATTTCATCCCCTGCTCGGATACCATAATGTAAACCATCAGCTTCATTTATAAGAACTATCCAATTCCTTCCTGTAACGATGTCCAAAGGAACCACTTTTAAATTAAAACGTCTTTCTGCCATATTAATTATTTAGATATTCTTTTAAAAAATCTGTAATATATTCAGCTACTGAAATTTTTTTAAATTTAGAAGGTAAAGTATCGGTAGTGAGGATCTTTTTAAACCCAGCCGTTAGCAATTTTTTAGATGTTTCTTTGTTGGTCATATTATGCACGAATGCCAAACTTATAGAGTGAGCACCATCCCTCATTAGTTCTCCCATTAGTTGTAAAATGGTTCGTCCACTAGCAATGACATCATCCACCAAAACAATGTTTCTGTCTTTAATAGTTGCTTTTACATTCACCCCTTTGGGTGGAGTAAATTTTACCGTACCAGTGGCGACATTACGAACCTTATTAAAGACTATTGTTTGTAGATTGGTTTTACTAACAAACTCTTTAACAAAAGGTGCCGATTCTCCATCCGGCCCTATGACTAAATCTTCCTTACTAAATTCTGCACCTAAGGCAGGAAAAGCTGACACCACTCTCACCGGAACCTTGAAAACATTTTTCATTAGCAACCTATGTTCGTGAGGATTCACCGTTATGAACTCGTCAACATTGCTGCTAATAATATTAGCAATAAGCTCAAATGATAATGGTTCCCCCTTTCTAAAGGCTTTATCCTGCCTCGCATAAGGAAGATAGGGCATCACAGCTATCAGCTGTTTAACCTTCGGACGAATATTGGCAGTAATAAGATAGAACCTAACTAAATAGTCATTAATCGTTTCTCCCTCCAATTTATCGATAGCTAATATGGCCACTTCCGTCTTTAAATCCTTTTCCAATCTTGGCTGAACTTCACTATCAGGGAAGGTTCTATTAAGTATAGGGATGTATTTTACTTGCAATGTCTTAGAGTTAAGGTCCTTGGCTATTTTTTTCGCCAATTCTTCTCCTACAACGGTAACTTGTTTAGTTTTTGTCATGTATTTAAATCTATAATTTTAAAGACTAAATGAAAATGGAATTTAGAATTTGGAATTTAGAACGAATTCTTGGGTTCCTGCCAAATTCCAGATTCTATATTTCAAATTATATTCGTATGCTTATAATAGCAAAAACAAATTAGAGCGTCTAATTAAGGCTGCTAACAATGTACTATTGTTTAGGTCTATGCTGCAGAGTTGTTTGCTTTTTAACGATAAAAATGCAATAATAGAGAAGTTTTTAATTCTGTTCGCATTAACGTTATAATTTTACTTTCAAGTTTCTATATCTATGGCTATCACGAAAACCGCTAAGAGAGAAATAGCTAAAAATCGTAACAAGAAAAAGGCTAACGCCCCTAAACGCGATAATTGGCACTCTTTACAGAAAAAATATATTAAATTGGTTGGAGCTGGTAAATACGAAGATGCCCACAAGCTTTTACCTAATGTTTATAAAACTTTAGATAAGCTAGCTAAGGATAATTTACTACACAAAAACAAAGCCGCTCGTTTAAAGGCTAAAAATGCTCGTATCCTTAAAACAGCTTCTGCTGCTAAAAAGGCTTAAAGGCTTTGAATAAACATCATTAGTGCTAGAGAGGGGTCTACTTGACCCCTTTTTAAGATTCCGTCTAATTTGGTAAGTCGATTATAGATATTCTTCAATTTAATAGGACTCATTTTTTGGGCAAGCCCTAGATTAGCCCTCACGGTAAAAGGAGCCAACCCACTTTCTTTATAAACATCCTTACCTGTCTTCAAAGCCGATTGAATCATTAGTAAGCTTCTAAAGCCATAAACAAACATGGTTAGAATATATAGTGGATGGGCTCCACTTTCCAGCTCTTTTTGCAGCATAAATTGGGCTCTACTTTTGTCACCTTGAGTAGCGGCACCTATAAGGGCAAAGATATTTTCGTTTAATGGCAAATAGACTAATTTTTCTAGCTCCTCCAAACTAACAATTTTTAAGTTAGCCAGAGCAATTTTAGTTAAGTATTGGTCTATCAAACTAGTTTCGCCTTCAAACGCAGTGGCGAGAGCGGTTAAGGCCGTAGGTTCTAAATTGATACCCCTTTCTTTGGCTTGATTGGCAAGCCATTTTTTAAAATCAAGACCTTTTAGAGATTCAAGGTGGTTCACTGCCCCTACTTTTTTAATAAAATGGCCTAAAGGATTATCTATATCCTTGGCTTTGAGATTTCCTTCTATCCAAATCAGATTTTTTGTTTTGCTGGAACTAATATCACTTTTTTCAAAGTAATCCTTTAATTTTTTTTGCTCTATTTTTCCCCACTTATTATAGGTGAGGATAAAATCCTTGAGAATGATAAGACTCTCGTTAGAAAAAAGAGAGGTAGTGGAAAAAGATTGAGCAAGGGTGTCGCCAGTGGAAGGGTCAGAACCATCCAAAACAAAATCTTCTATCTTTGACCCCTTAGGAGCTAATTTTAAAAAAAGATCCGTGTAGGTTGTTTTGATTAGATAGCTATCGGCGCCGTAAAAAAAATATAACATAGTTTAAATATCGAATAATATCTTTTGTCTTATGGTAACTAGAAAAGAAGCAAAATGCTACAACAAGGTAAACCCTATTTTACTTTTGACAATGAGGGCAATAAACAGCCGAACGTTGACCGATTTTTATGCTTTTTAACTCTGTCTGGCAACGTAAGCATTTTTCCCCTTTCCGTCCATAAACTTTCAAATGATTTTGGTAAGTTCCTTTCTCCCCATTGGCTTGTCTATAATCAGAAAATGACGTTCCCCCACTTTTAATAGCTAAAGCTAAGGTTTTTTTAATAGCAGCTATTAAATGAGCAGAATCTTTCAAGCTCAGAGAGGTCGTTCTTCTTAAAGGGCTTAAGCCCGCTCTAAATAAGGCCTCATCGGCATAGATATTTCCCAGTCCAGCAGCAGTGGCCTGATCAAGTAAAAATGGCTTTAAATATTTTTTGCTAGTTTGTAATTTAGTAAACAGAGCCTTCGCAGTTAAAGGTTTATCCCACCAATCTGGACCCAAATTGCTGAGACGGCTGGAATCATAAATGTTCTTTGTTTCTACTAGTTCTATTCTAGCAAATTTCCGCATATCAGAGAGAGCCAACATTTTGCCGCTTTGGAATTCGAAAACAACATGAATAAATCTATTTGAGGAATCAGTCAGAGCTGTTTTTACTCTCTCATTTAGCTCACTCTCATCAGGTATCCAGGTCTTAATGCTCATCTGCTTTTTTTGTTGCCAGTGCCCCACTAAGAAATGGCCACTCATTTTTTGATGAGCTAGAAGTGTCAAACCATCCGAAACATTAAAAAGAATATTTTTCCCGACCCTACTCACTGATTGAATTTTTTGACCCTTAATCTTTGAAGATAATTTTTGAAAATTATCTTTATTGCCAAAAATTTTGGGAGTATCTGTCCAAGCGCTTTTAAAAACTTCTCCTTTAATATTTTTTTGCAAATACTTAACAATAGTATAAACTTCTGGCAATTCTGGCATAAAGGTTAAGAGTTAAAATCAGTTTGAGGAGGAATTAAATTTTCTTGTAATGGTAAAGTAAAGCTAAAAACAGAACCTCTTCCTTCTACGGAATTGACGGCCACTTTGCCTCCATGATTTTCAATGATGTTCTTGGCAATATAAAGGCCTAAACCCGTACCTTCGGTTTGGTTTTTAATAGCATTCCCCGCTCTAAAAAACTTAGTAAATAACTTCCCTAACTCTCTGTTAGGAATACCTATACCAGTATCCTCTATTCTAATTTCAGCATAAAGATTATCGGAAGTTTTATTGACTTTAATTCTGACTTCGCCTTTATCAATATTGTATTTAATAGCATTGTCTACAAAAATCTGTAAGGCAGTTTCTACTCGTTTAACATCAAACACAAATCTTTGGAATGGAGGGTCTGGTCTATAGAAGGATAGACGAATATTGCGTTTTTTGGCAGCCGGCTCCAATGAGCTCAACACTGTTAAGATCGCTTCACTGATATCATTCTCCTTAAAATCAAAACCGAAACGTCCTTCTTCTACCTGGGCAATATTTAAGACATTATTTACCGTTAATGACAAACTGGCGAGAGCATCCTTCATCTGAGAGACGGTTGTTAGTTGCTCATTAGTCAGAGGACCAAATTCCTGTTTCATAAGTAAATCAACAGCCCAATTTAAACCAGTGAGAGGAGTCCGTAATTGATGAGCGGCTACGGTAATAAAATCTTTTTGAGTCCGCGCAGCTGATTCTTCTTGAGTTTTATCTTGCACAATTTTTAAGAACCCCATGACTTCATGCTTGTCGTTAAAAATCTGACTAGTTGTAACTTCTAAAGTCATCTCCTTCGGATCAATTAATTTTAAAACCATTTTTTGAGGGAAGGTTGTAGTCTGCTTCCTAAGCACTACTGGGGCGAGGGAAGGAAACATTATCTTTACCAAAAGCCCATATTCAGGAATATTATTCATTTCTGGAGCAATTTGCTGACCAGCAATTTTCTGATTAGTCACACCTAGTATCGTTTCAGCGGCAGCATTAATAAATAGAATTCTGAAAGAACTATCATAAGCAATTACTGGGTCATTAATGCTCAAGAGAATATTACTAACTTGTTTTTGAGTAGAACTAATTTTAAAATTTTTCACTACTGACACTAGTATGGCCATCCAGGTCAAACATAAAAAAACAATGCTTAGGCTACTAATTAGAGAATTTAAGGTTTGCCCCAAATAAAGAAAGTTGAGAAATATCTGTACTCCTAATGTCAGAGTCAAAAAAAACATGGGCATTATTGACCATGAAGTCAACGCTAATATCCACGGGTTTGTCACCGCTTTTTTGCCTTGAATGTTTTTTGTTTGTTTGATTGGTACCATAAATAATGCGCCTGTTATCTGAGATATTATAGCCTATTTAGGGCAAAGTGAAAAACAATGTTCTCTTCCTCGTAAGAACCAAAGGGGAATTTCTGAAATAATAGATAGCGACAATTAAAAAAGAGATGGAGGGGCTGTCTTTTTGACAGTAATAGGCTTCTTAAGGGAAGGCCTTTTCAAATTTTGACTAGGATGACTAGAGAAGGAAGATACCTCGGTCGGTTGGTCTAGGGCACCTTCTTCAGCTTTTTTTATCAAACTAGTAAAGCCCAAGTCTCTAAACAGAGGACTCAAGGCGTCATAATTAAAACCTGTGAAAGAAACACTTTTTAAATCAAAATCAATTGGTACCTGTCTATCAATAGTTACCAAACACTTGCTGAAATAAGCTTGCTCCTTCTGAGCCTTTAATTTAGCTATTAAATTTTTATCTTTAATCGATGAAAGAGCTGTGGTCACATTATCATTTTCTATAGCAGCATAAATTTCCTCCAAACTCGGGTATAAAGTGAGGAGCCTAATCGCTCCTTTCTCGCCCACACCTTTTACTCCTAAAATGTTATCAGAAGGGTCCCCTCTTAGACTTTTATAATCTATTAATTGGCTTGGAGTAAGATTAA
>DAONFR010000004.1:7703-13378 GCA_035403725.1 Minisyncoccota bacterium
GAAGGGTCCCCTCTTAGACTTTTATAATCTATTAATTGGCTTGGAGTAAGATTAAATCTTTCCTTTATTTTTTCGGCATCGTAAAGAATTTCATTTTTAATCCCTTGATGAAAAGTGTAAACAGAGATGTGCTCATCTACTAACTGCAATGTGTCTAAGTCGCCAGTCACAATGATTACTCTTAAATCTTTATTAGCCTCTGAGGCTAAGCGGCTGACTGTGCCAATAATATCGTCAGCTTCAAAACCAGCTTTCTCGAAATATTTTATTCCCGCTTTTTGTAATATATCTTTAACCTTATCTATTTGAATATAAAAATCGGCTTCCTGTTTAACCCTCTTAGCTTTATAATCAGAATATTTCTCATGCCTAAAAGTCGGGCCGGGTAAGTCAAATGCAGGCACTAAATAAACAGGCTCAAAGTGATGAACGACTTTAAAAAGAATTCTAAAAAAACCATAAATAGCATTCGTTGGCTCTCCCTTAGGTGAGGTTAGTGGTGGGATAGCATGATAGGCTCTATGTAAAAGCGCATAACTGTCTATTAGGAGGAGTATGGGTGCTTGTAATTGATTGATATCTTCCATATTATTTGGCATTCGTCACTTTCTTTATAGTAATATCTCTCTTTTGTTCTCCGGCCACTTTAAGTAATACTTCATAATCAGCCAATAATTCTTTGAATTTATCTGCCCATTCTACCAGAATAAGATTATCTTTATCTTTAGTAATATCCTGCCAATCTAATGTTTTCAAATCAGTATATTTATCAAAACGATATAGATCTAAATGCCAAACCTGTTTAAAAGGTTTTTTATAGCACTTAAATTCTTTGGCTAAAACAAAAGTTGGACTAAGAATTTTTTCTTTTACTCCTAGAAATTTTGCCAAACCTTTAACTAACTCTGTTTTCCCAGCCCCTAAAACCCCGTTCAGGGCTACAATGGTAGCTTTTCTAGTGTCCAGTTTGATCAATAAATTACCTAAAAACTCGCCTAATTTAATAGTCTCTTCTGGTGAATTCGTTTGAAAATGAAAATCATCTTGAGTCATTAACTACAATATATCAAAATACTCATTTCTTGGCTAATAGAAGCTTTTTTTATTAGGCAGGTTTGTGTTAAAATTAAGTCCAAGAAAATAGTTATAGCACCTTGGCGTTAAAAAGTTTCCAAAAATATTTAAAGGGTAAAAATTAATTTAATGATTAATTTAAGAAAACAAACTGATTTAGATGAACTCCATGATCTAGGAGAAGAGCGTCTCGCTAAAAATTTAGCTGCTAAGTTGCATCTTCCTTATATTAGTCTGAATAGATTAAATATCAAACCAGAAATAGCTGGTTTAGTTTCAGAAAATGAAGCCAAGCTTAGCGGTTTATTAGTTTTTGATAAAAGACAGACCACCCTTAAAATAGCTGTTTTGGACCCTCAAAAGGTTGAAACAGAAAATAGCCTAACTAAGCTAAAAAGCCAAGGTTATGTCCTTGCTCTCTATGTCACTTCTAAGGACAGTCTTTTTACCGCCTTACGCGTTTATTCACTCTACACCCCACCCAAAACTAGCCTGGTTGGGAAAATAGATATTAGTACTACTGAAGAATTAAACCTTGAAGAACTAGGGTCTATCCTTACAAATACCGCTGACCCTTCGAGACTTATGTCTCTAGTCGTAAAAACTGCTACTGTCCTTAAAGCCTCAGATATCCATCTGGAGTCTAACGAAGGGTCTTTAGTTTTACGTTATCGTCTTGACGGTTTACTTTACGACGGAGGTAGTATAGAAAAACAATTAGGACAAAAACTAATCGATCGTTTTAAACTTTTATCAGGACTCAAATTAAATGTTTTAGCCAAAACCCAAGATGGTCGTTTTAGCATTGTTGATAAACAAAATATTTTAGAAGTAAGGGTTTCTGTTCTCCCGGGAAATTGGGGAGAAAATATCGTTATGCGTCTTTTGGACCCAGAAAAAATTAATCTTAAATTAAATAATTTAGGTTTTAATGATTGGGAATTAAATAAAATTAGAAGCGTTTTCAGCGCTCCCAACGGTTTAATTCTCACCACTGGTCCTACTGGGTCAGGAAAGACTACTACTCTCTATGCGGCTCTAAAAGAAAAAGTTGACCCTCATTTAAAAATAATTTCCATTGAGGACCCTATTGAATATCATCTGGAAGGCGTCAATCAAACCCAGGTGGATAAAAGCAAAAACTACAGTTTTGCTAGCGGCTTGTCCACTATTTTAAGGCAAGACCCTGAAATTATTTTAATTGGTGAAATTCGTGACAATGAAACAGCTGAAATCGCTACGCAAGCTGCTTTAACTGGTCATTTAGTCATGTCTACTCTCCATACGAATGAAGCCGCTGGAGCCATCCCCCGTCTCTTAGAGTTAGGGGTAAATGAAAATGCTATTGCTTCTTCTTTGAAATTGGTTATCGGCCAAAGATTAATCAGAAAATTATGTCCTTTTTGTAAGCAGGCTTATGATTTGGATGAACCTACCATTCAAAAGATTAGAGAAAGCTTTTCTATTCTTTCCCCTGAGGCCCATGTTAGTTTACCAGAAAAATTCCCTCAGTTTTATAAAGCAGTTGGCTGCGAGCATTGCCATGGCCTAGGTTATATTGGTCAGCTGGGACTTTTTGAAAATTTTATAGTCTCTGATGCTATTAATGCTGCCATTAGCAAAAATAGTAGTTTGGATTATTTGAGACAATTAGCTATTGAAGAAGGCATGGTACCCCTTTTTCATGACGGTGTATTAAAAGCTCTAGAAGGAGTAACCAGTTTGGAAGAAGTTTACCGAGTAGCGGGTGACATCAACTATATCGAAGGTCTTTATAGCGCCATTGTTAACAGCGCTTTAAGACGTGGGTTATTTTTGGAGCAAAATCAACTAGATAAAATCAAAGCTATACCATACAAAGAGTTAGATTTGACTAAAATCATTGCCGATCTTGAGCCTCTTTCTAAGTTGAATTACATTATAGCTGCCGCCGTTATAAGAGAGGCTACTGATATTAACTGCCAAGTGGAGAAGGAAGCAGCTAAGATTTATTTAAGAGAAGAAAATGGTCTTACCTTACTATGCCAGCTCAATAGTAGCGATTATTTTCGTTTAGTGTCTAGCATCAAATCCATCACTGGCTTGCCCCTCAAAGAAGAAGGAGAGATTCTTGAAGGTCGTTTTAAAGTAAATTTGCCCTCTAAAGAAACTACTGATGTCAGAGTCTCTATTATTCCTGGAGGTTATGGCCCCGTCATTTCCCTCAGGTTGCTGCCAGATAACATGCAAATGCTCAAACTTGAGGATTTAGGGTTATTACCTGAGCTAATTCCTGCTTTGAGTGACGTTATTAGAAAACCCCAAGGGCTCATTTTAACTGCTGGCCCTACTTCTTCTGGTAAGACTACCACCCTATTTGCCCTACTTCAAAAAATTAATAGACCCGATATTAAGATAGTAACCATCGAAGACCCTATTGAATACCATTTAGACGGAGCGGTGCAAACTCAGGTAGACGAGAAAAAAGATTACACTTTTGAAAAAGATCTCAGGGGTATCATGAGACAAAATCCTAATGTGATTCTAGTGGGGGAAATAAGAGATGCCGAAACTGCCAAAGTAGCCGTCCAGGCTTCCCTAACTGGTCATTTAGTTTTCTCCACTGTGCATGCCCTAGATGCGGCGGGAGCCATTGAAAGACTATTGAATTTCGGAATAGCGCCTCAAGACTTATCAGCCATTAAACTTATTATTAGTCAAAGGTTAGTGAAGCGTCTCTGTCCTGTCTGCTCCCAGCCCTTAGCTGCTACTTTAGAGCAAACCTCTATCATTGGTAAAGCTTTGCTTAATTTCCCTGATGGATGGAAGCCTGCTTTTAAAACTCTTCTAGGACAACCCTATAATCTTAAAGCACCTGCAGGTTGCTCTGAATGTGGTAATGATGGCTATAAAGGATTTATGGCGATCTTTGAGTTAGCCTTCTTTGACGATTCTCTTTCTCGATATTTTGGATCCTTAGACTTACCAAAAGAAATTGCTAAAAAAACCATTTCTCTTAAACAGGATGCTGCACTTAAAACTTTAAGAGGGCTAATTGATTGGGATAGTTTTAAGGGTATAGAATAAGGAGCGAACAAAAAAGCGCCACCGTTAAACGGAGGCGCTTTTTTCTCTCTAAAGTTGCATTAGCCTCAAGGCAAGGAAATCACCACAAGGGTGACAAAAAGAGTGCGGCAAGGCATACCCCAGACGAATCCAGAATACCCATCAACCAATCACTCCAAACAGGTTATCTCCAAAATGTACCTGGTTTGCCCCGAGACTAATATCACTTTAAAGAACAAATGTATTATATCCTATAGTCTTCTATTTGTCAATAGCTGGACCAGAGAACATAAAATCCCCTAAGGGACTATTATATTATAGGCCAATACGCATTTTTGTCAAGAGACATCGGAATTTAGAAATTGGAATTTAGAATCTAGAATAAATCCCTGGGCTCTTTCGCCAAATTCCAAATTCTATATTCCAAATTCAACCTCCACTGCTTTAACCTTAATGATTATACAAATTTTTTGCTTATTTACGCTTTTTTCACCTTTATGTTTTACGTTTTACGCTTTCACTTTCTTGTGTTAGAATACAAATAATAAATTAAAGAACACCTTTATGTCTGGACACTCTAAATGGGCCAACATTAAAAACCAGAAAGCCGCTACTGATGCCAAAAGAGGTAAAAGTTTCTCTAAATTAATTTCCTTAATTACTGCAGCTGCTAAAGGTGGGCCTGATTTAGAGAGCAATCCTAAATTACGTATGTTAGTTGATAAGGCTAAAGCCGCTAACATGCCACAAGACAATATAGAACGAGCTATTAAAAGGGGTTCGGGCGCTGGCAGTGAGGGTATCGAAATGGACGAAACAGTCTATGAGGCTTATGGTCCAGGCGGTTCAGCGGTTTTAATTAAAACTATCACTGATAATAAAAATCGAGCCCTGGGAAGTGTTAAGCAAATGCTAAATAAATATAATGCTAAATTAGCTAGCCCCGGCAGTGTATTATATCTCTTTAAGGAAAAGGGCTATGCTGTCGTCAATTTAGCTTCTTGGAGTGATGATTTAGAGCTAAAAGCCATAGAGAATGGAGCCGACGACGTTATTAAGGATGATGAGAGTGTTACCCTTTATACTACGCCTGACAAACTCAGCAATCTTATTAGTGCTATTAAAAATGATGCCCCTATTATAGAAAGTAATATTGCTTACGTAGCTGATACTAAAATAGATATGGATTCAGAAAGCGATTATAAGGCATTTACTGATTTTGTAGAGGCACTTGAAGATAATGATGATATAGCCGAGGTCTTCCACAACGTGCTTATGTAAAACTCGGGGTATAGGGCTTAGAAGTTTTCTTTGAATACTTTTTAGTCATTAGAAATTAGACATTTATAAGTTCCCATGTTTTTTCCTCTCCTTAATTCTCTTAAATCTGCAGCTCAAAGGTTTGGCATGCCAAACTATTTCGCCTCTCAAGATGAATTAGTGCAGATTCAGGACTTAGTTGATCAAATTACACCTGGAATGCAGGTCTTAGATTACAAGAATCAAAATTTGATGATAGGCGCCAAAAGATTAGCGGCTAATCAATTTAAATTATC
>DAONFR010000005.1:0-12451 GCA_035403725.1 Minisyncoccota bacterium
TTTTTTTGCTTGCAGTTATATCATGCTGCCGAGTTCCGTCGCTTATTTTTCATTTCCAGATTTCAACAATTACGAAATGGATGACAGACACTATAGAAACCAACATTCAACGCATAGCTGATAAGCTCAAAGAGCCGTCCTCCGCGGTCACACTGGAAAATGTAAAGAAACAGCGCGATGAGATAAATGACCTGATTGCTATTTTCAACGAGACGATTCAAGCCAACAACGATATCGTAGGTGCGAAGCGTCAAAAGAAAGCAGAGTGCGAAAAGAAGGTCTGGGAGCTACTCGCCTTTACTATGCAAGGCGATATTGCTGCATTTGTATCACGCCGTAAAATATTGGATGATGCCATAACGGCACTGTCAAAAACAATCGAGGACGGAAAAAAAGCATCGCAGGATTTTGAACGTGAGATTTCTGACCTCAACAGGAACATCACGAGTACTGCTCCGACCGTCAAGAGCATCAACAATAAGCTCCTCGATTCAGGCTTTCAAGGCTTTACGCTCCGCGAGAAACGTGGTCAGCAGAATGTCTATGAAGTCGTGCGCCCCGATGGTTCTATTGCTGATAACCTCAGTGAGGGTGAACGTAACTTTATCACATTTTTGTACTTCTACCATCTGGTTCGCGGTAGCCATGCAGACACGGATGTAAGTAAAGATAAAATTGTTGTTATTGATGATCCTGTTTCCAGCATGGACAGCAGCGTCCTGTTTATCGTAAGCACACTGGTACGAGAAATGGTCGGCGTATGCTACAATAATGCTGAATACCGCGAACAAAAGCGAGAGGTGCAGGGCGACTACATCAAGCAGATTTTCATCATGACCCACAACGTCTATTTTCACAGGGAGGTAACCTATAACCTGACCAACCGCTACCATTGCGTATCTTTCTTTGTAATAAGCAAGGCAAGTAACAACTCGTCAATCCGCCTTTGCGTTCGTCCCAGCCAAAAGGAGCCAACCGAACAGGAAAACTACAATCCCGTACAGAATTCCTATGCTGCCCTCTGGAGCGCGTACCGCGAGGTTGATACAACAATACCGCTCATGAACGTTATTCGCCAGATACTTGAGTATTACTTCATGCAGCTATGCGGTTACGACGGCGTGAATATCCGCAAGCGTGTACTTGAAACGCATAAAGACAAATTCATCGAGCCAGTTGAAAACGGACAGCCCGATTATACAAAGTGGCATCTCGCCACGGCGATGCTATCCTACATCAGCGCCAGCTCCGTAGGGTTCAGCGATGGGCTCAACTACGTCGATGATTGCGTTGATATTGACGTCTATAAAAATGTGTTCAAGACGATTTTTGAGGCGCTGGAGCAGGAACAGCATTACAATATGATGATGGGTGAAGACGAGTAATCCATCGACGTGTTTATTGAACAAGCATAGGAAATACCACATTCGCTGAAAGGAGGTAGCCTAATGGCACGTGTTGACGCCAATATCAACAAGGAAACGCTCGAATTTATCTGCTCGCAAATCGGAGTCTCTGTATCATTTCTTTCGCAGAGAACAAGCCACACCGAGGAACGGGTAAGTGCATGGTTGGATATTACCAGCAACGAGTATCCGACTATCAATCAAGCAAAAGCTATCGCAAAAGTCTTAAAAGTGCCCTTTGCCGGTTTATATATGAGCAAAGAGAAATTGCCAGTGAAGCAATTACCACCCTTGCGGAATTTGCGAAGATTCCCTGACGGGCTAATTTATGACGACAGTTTTATTAACCTTGCGGTTGCTGAGTTGATTTGTTATCACGACTTTTTAACCGCAGCTGAATCCGATATGGATATTGAAGCATCACAGCTTTCACTTCCAACAATATCTGGAAATGCAAGTGCAGTTGAGTATGCCAGATTAATTAGAACTTTCTTTGAAATAAAGCTGGATGAGCAATTCAAGAAAACTTCTTCCCGGCAGTTTTACCTTTATGTGAGACAGAAAATCGAAATGAAAGGTATTTTTGTCCACTGTTTTACAGGTGTTGATGTCGAGGTTGCTCGAGGTATTTCGATATACAATGATACCGCTCCGATTATTGGTATAAATGATAACGATAGGTATCCGGCAAAAACTTTCTCGATAATACACGAGTTGGTTCACATTTTAAAGCGGCAATCCACGCTGTGCAATGAAATGGTGTCTTCGTTCTCTTCATTTGAGGAAGAAGTTTTTTGCAACGCCGTTGCCGGTGAAACTTTGGTTCCAGCTTCTTCGCTAAATGCTTTTTTTGCCGCAAACAATATTACATCATTATCCATGAATGAAATCACTACGCTTGCAAGTAGGTACAGTGTGAGTAAAGAGGTGGTTATTCGACGACTTTTTGATACGCAACGTTTTACTCAGGATGAGTACGACACATTTGCCAACGAGATACGTCGGGACTTCCTGCAACAACGAGAAGCTGAAAAAATCGCACGGGCAGAAGGACGCGGTCAAAAAATCGTCAAAAATGTTAGTAGAGAAGCCATTGATAAAACGAGCCCTACAATATGCAAAGTCTTATTAACCGGTTATAGTGATGGCTTTTTTAGCAAGCAGGACGTGTCCGGATTGCTTGGCATTAAAGAGAGACACATCCCGAAGTTTCTTTCGGAGGTGGCAAAATGGTAAATATTATTCAGCCAGAACAAATGACACTAATCCCACCTCCATATCGTTACATTATTGACACGTGTTCGATCCTTTCCCAAAAGTCTGATGAACCGCATCGCCGTAGTGTTTATAGTACGCTATGGAAAAAGATTGACGAAATGGTGCTGTCTGGTGAGATTGTTATATGCTCTGATATCAAAGAAGAGGTCGAGGACGACGCTTTACAGCCATGGATTCGTCAATGTACTATTCTCGAAGTTGACTCTGTCGTCCAACAGTATGTGACAAAAGTTGTGAACGAACATCCAGACCTGCTTAGTTTTACGAACATGAAGTCTTCGGGAGATGCGTTTCTTATTGCTACTGCTATGAAGTATCGGATTGCTGTAATTACCGAGGAAAGCAAGACATCCCCCAAGAGAATCCCCAAAATATGTGAAGCCTACAATATCCCGTGCTACAATGTTACAGAGCTTGCAGAAAAAGAAGGATGGTCATTCTGAACAGAAAACCGCCCGTGAACAACCGTAAATCGGCTGCTCACGGACGTTTGGTATTTTGTCCATAAGGCGCGTCCTCATCATGGTGGAAGAAGGCCAAAACCTTACTCCAAGCTTGTTAAAGTTGCTGATAACCCGTGTAGCCCAGGGGTCGAAGATCGTAATCAATGGTGATCTAACTCAGATAGATGATCAATATCTTGATTTTGGGTCTAGCGGTTTAACTAGAGCGGTGGAGAAGTTTAAGGGATGTAAGTTTGGAAACGAAGGAACGGCTGGTCACATTACTCTGATTAAGTCAGAGAGATCTGCCATAGCCGAAATGGCGGCTAAGATCCTCTAAAGTACTTGTATCATTCATCACAAGGCCCCGTGCAACACATGGGGCTTTTTATATATTCATTTACATTGACGATACTAGATTATTGTGTTACGGTAAATGTCTGTACCTACACAATTAAAAACTGGAGGTGGTGCCCATGTAGCACAAGCATATAGGCCAATAATGTAGTGGGTTGCTTGATATACGCCAGGAATTTGTGGCGGCCAAGATTTAAGTGGAAAGGAATTGGAGGCAACAAATGAACGAATCATTAAGTTCTTTAGCAACTGGTTTGAGTGACTTGTGTCGTGAGAAAGGGTTTCGAGTTGGCAAAGCCCAATCAATGAAATGCATAGACAGGATAGAGAGGATAGAAAGAATCAAGATACTGAAAGAGCATGATTGTCTGGTAAATATCTATAGTGAGGCAATGCCCAAATGGCATGTCCTTACTGCAAGACGTGAAGAAGACATTTCTTTCACGGTCTACTTTAAGAAAAGGAGAAAAGAAATTCCAGCCTTGGCATTGGTGGAAATGACGCCGAAGTTTGCCAGTCGGTATAACATGCTAAGGTACAGAAACGACTCCTTTTGGAATATGCTAGAGGATGGATCAAGTGTACCAATCTGGGGAGTTGTTTGGAACCCAGATGGCAATCCAATCGTTTGTCACTGTGGAGACTGACGGCCATGGACCCAATTGAAAGTCGCGTTAACTTTTACGCCAATTTGAGACAGCTAACAAGAAAAGCACGTCTGGTTACTGATGCAGACTGCGCTTATCTCGTTGGCGAAAACCCTAGTAAATCCCTAATGGGTTTTCTCTCAAAGACTTTTGATATCAGTTGCCTTTTGGCAACCTATGGTTCAAGGTCTTATTGTCGCACCTTGGTCATCCACTTCAATGTTTGGGGTAAGTTTACTCAAGATGAGAGTTTGTTCATAATGGGAGTTACTCCTCGTTATGCAGAAACTTTCTGTGAGGAAATCCTTCCGACGTTGAAGAGTAGCTGCTCTTTGGTTAATCTCGCTGTCTATTCTCAGTTACGAGACAAACCTTTCGAACTGTATTGTAGCTTTTGATCTACAGGGCCTCGGATTATTCCGAGGCCTTTTCATTTGCCAAAGAAGTGACAGGGCTTTATACTAAAGCATATTTTAATCCCATGAAAAGAAATATTTTAATCATTGTAATTTCGATTCTTTTAATAAGTTTGGGTGCAGTTGTGACTTACAATTTTTTTAATAATAAGCTAGTTTCTTCTACGCCATTCTCTCGACAAGGGAAAATAGATACCAAATATTTTAAGTTAGTCTTGCCCCCAGGATGGGAAACTCAGGAACCAGCTCCAGAGCCATTTGTTCTCAAGGCAACTTATGTTAAAAATAATTCTAAGGACCGGTTAGCTCGGAAAATTAATTATAAGACCAATTTATCTGTTGCTCATGAGGCTTTAGAGGAAGAAACATTGCCAGAATACATTAATCTTTTGGATGACAAAATTAAAAATATGCAAAATGATTCAATTATTCGTTCCGAAGGTCAAACGGTATTTAACAACAATTCAGCTTATCTAATAGATGCAGAAATGAAAGATAATGGAATAGAATTTAAAAATATTGTTGGAGTTATTTCAGGAAAGAAGGATGATGTTTGGGTAATAAGTCTGAATACAACAAAATTAGATTGGGAAGATACTGCTTTTCAATTTTATGGAGTTTTAAATAGTTTTCAATTGAGATAAGGACTTACTTTTTCTTACTGTTTGTAAAATAAAATAATATTTCATGGCCATGATTCCTAATTTTTTAATGCAGAAAATGGTAGAGAACCAATTAAAATCTTTACCGCCAGATAAGAGAGAAAAAATAATTTCTCTGATTAGCAATAATCCAGAATTTTTTACGCAAATGGCAGAGGATATTCAGAAAGAATTGGCTAACGGTAAAGATAAGATGGCCGCAGCCATGGCAGTTGCTCAGAAAAATGAGCAGAGACTAAAAGAGTTACTTGAAAAGAGTGAAAATTAAGACTAAAGTAATATCAATGATAAATTAAAAATTATGAACTACATAGCCTTATTAAACAATCCTTACGTTTTGATTCCTTTGCTTCTCTGGTCTTTGATTTGGAAGGGCTTAGCACTTTGGCGAGCCTCTAAGCTCGGTCAAAAATGGTGGTATATCGCCCTCTTAGGGATAAATACTGTGGGTATTTTAGAAATTCTTTATTTATACGTTTTTAGCAAACCTAGACGCAAATAGATATTGATTATGAAATTGCTGTTTTTAGAGTCTTACCTGGCTTGTATCAAAAATAGCGTTAATAGCCACACTTTCAGAAATTTTTACGCTGAAGTTGATGGAAAAACAAAAGACATTGTAGGCGGAGGGAAAACTAGCTGTGCTTTTTTTGTGTCTTCTATTCTTCTTACTTTCGGGCTTATTAAAGCGAACCATTTAACAGTAGAGGGCTTGCTTAAGGATTTAAAAAAATCTGGTTGGTATGAGATAACTAAACCATTGCCTGGTAGCGTTTTACTATGGGAAGAAAAGCAATCGCATAAACATTTGGGTTTTTTAGTTGCCCCTGGTAAAGCAGTAAGCAATTCGGGAGTAAAACATTGTCCCGAAATTCATTCCTGGAATTACAATGGCAAACGAAAGGTAGTAGCTGTTTATTGGCACAAAAGATTAGAAAATAATAGTTTTAATTAATCATATGGTGAAATTGCCTTTTCTAAAAACAAACCTAACTAGAATTTGCTACCACCTCGTTCTCTCGGATATTTTATTTCTAGGTGCCTGGGGATTAACTAGTCCTATTATGGCCCTGTTTATTACTAGCAAGGTTTTTAAGGCTACTTCTATTACCGTTGGTACTTGTACTTTTTTATATTTTTTAGTGCAATCGGTATTTCAAATTCCCATTGCCAGGTTACTAGATGATAAAACCGGTGAACGTGATGAGTTCTACTGCCTGTTTGGTGGAGTAGTTTTGTCTGGATTGACGGCTATCTGTTATATGGCAGTGAGAGACCCCATCACTTTATATCTGGCTGCTTGCATGCAGGGTTTAGGAATGGCGATGTACATGCCAGCTTGGTCATCAATATTTTCTCGTCATTTAAATCCAGGTAAAGTAGCTGTGGCGTATGCTGTGGATAATACTGCTCAAGGAGTTTCCACGGCCTGCTTTGGATTACTGAGCGGTATTGTTTATCAATTTTGGGGAGGGAATATCCTCTTTCTCATAGTGGCTCTTCTGTCGATCCCAGCTGCTTTTGTTATCCTGCTGGCGCCCGGAATGTTAATCCCTCGTCAAAAAAAGTTTTCTCTTCCTCAAAAAAAGTGGTCTCAAGAGACTCTAAGCTAGTTTACCTGCCAACTTTACTTTAGAAGGGTTTTAAGGCATAATAAAAAGTCAATACAACCCTATATGAACCCATTTTATGGGCATTTTTAAGTTAAAATCCAGTTTTAAACCTACCGGAGACCAGCCCCAAGCCATAGAGAAGCTAGTTAAAGGGCTAGAGAAGAATGCAGCTTTTCAAACGCTTTTAGGGGTCACTGGTTCTGGTAAAACTTTTACTATGGCTAACGTCATTAGCCATTTTGACAAGCCTGTGTTAGTCATGGCACCAAACAAATCTTTGGCTGCTCAACTTTATAATGAATATAAAAATTTCTTTCCTGAGAACTCCGTTAATTACTTTGTTTCTTATTATGATTATTATCAACCTGAGGCTTATTTGCCAACAACGGATACTTATATAGATAAGGAAGCTACGATTAACGAAGAGATAGATAAGCTGAGGCATAGAGCAACAACTGCTTTGATGACTCGCCGTGATGTCATTGTAGTAGCTTCAGTATCCTGCATTTATAATTTGGGGTTGCCAGCTAGTTATTGGCAATCAGCTCTTCACTTGGAAGTGGGACAACTGCTTACCCGGGGAGATTTACTAAAGCAACTCATTAAACTTCAGTTTGTGAGAACTAACACTACTTTAGAGAGAGGACATTTTAGAGCTCGGGGAGATATAGTAGAAGTTATGCCTGCGAGCGGAGAGCATATTTTTAGAATAGAATTGAAAGGTCAAAAAGTAGAGACTATAGATTTAGTAGATAATCAAACCCTAAACATTAAAGAAAATCTTCAAGAAGCAGTAATTTTTCCTTCCAAACATTTCGTAGCCACAGAACCTCAAAGAGAAAGAGCTATAGAAGATATAAAAGAAGAATTAGATGAAAGGTTACAGTATTTTAGAAAAGAGAAATTATTCTTGGAAGAAGAACGATTAAAGAGGAGGACAGTTTATGATTTGGAAATGTTAAGGTCTATCGGTTATTGCCATGGTATAGAAAATTATTCACGACATTTAAATGGAAAGTTAGCTGGTGAACCCCCCGATACTCTTCTGGAATATTTTCCCAAAAAAGATGGTCAACCAGATTTTCTTACCATTATGGACGAGTCTCATATTGGACTTCCTCAAGTAAGGGGAATGTATGAAGGTGATAGAAGTCGTAAAAAAGCCCTGGTAGAATACGGTTGGAGATTACCATCAGCTTTAGATAACCGGCCTCTCAAGTTTGATGAATTTCTTAAGCGGATTGGCCAGACTATGTTTACTTCGGCCACACCCGGAGAATGGGAAATTAGCCACTCGAAAAATGTGGTTGAGCAAGTAATCAGACCCACGGGATTAGTAGATCCTCAGATAGAAGTCAGACCAGTATTTGATAAAGTTAAAAATAGGAGTCAGATTAATGATTTTATAGACGAGATTACTACTTTAGTGGCGAAGCATGAAAGAGCGATGGCCAATGTTTTGACTAAAAATATGGCCGAAGATTTAACAGAATTTTTGAAGAAAAAAGGTTTCAAATGTCAGTATATGCATTCTGATACCCTAACAATTGAGCGTACTCGAATCTTAACTGATTTTAGGAAGGGAAAGTATGACGTACTTATAGGGGTTAACCTTTTAAGAGAAGGGCTGGACTTGCCAGAAGTAACTCTCGTAGCCATTTTTGATGCTGATAGAGAAGGGTTTCTCCGCAATGAAAGTTCTCTTATTCAAACAATGGGACGTGCCAGTAGAAATGTTTCCGGTAAGGTCATTCTTTATGCGGATACAATGACAGGTTCAATTAAGAACGCTATGCGTGAAGTAGACCGAAGAAGAAAAATTCAGTTAGCCTATAACAAAAAGAATAATATTACCCCAACTACTATTAGTAAAAAGATTGAGAATCTACTTAATTTTGATTAAAAGTTTATGAATCCAGATAAAATAATTATCAAGGGTGCGCGAGTGCACAACTTGAAAAATATAGATGTAGAAATACCCAAAAATAAATTGGTGGTTTTTACTGGGCTTTCTGGTAGCGGAAAATCTTCGCTGGCTTTTGATACTATTTTTGCTGAAGGTCAACGCCGTTATATAGAATCCCTTTCTCCTTATGCTCGTCAATTTTTAGGAGAAATGGATAGACCAGATGTAGATGAAATTACTGGTTTGTCTCCAGCTATCGCTATAGACCAGAGGGCTTTAAGTCATAATCCTCGCTCTACCGTAGGGACACTGACAGAAATCTATGACTATTTGAGAGTCTTGTACGCACGTTTAGGGGAAGTTTACTGTCCTGTTTGTGGAAGAAAAATTCAAAAACTATCTCCCGAAGAAATAGTAGATATTATTTTAAACGAAGGGCATGAGTTAAAAGAGGAAACAGTTACTATCATGTCTCCGGTGGTGCGGTCACGTAAAGGTGAGTATTACCAGATGCTTTATGATTATCTTAACTTAGGCTACGGACAAGCCCGGGTAGATGGTGAATTAAAATCTTTGAGGGAGCCTCTAATCTTATCTCGCTATAAAAATCACAGCATTGATATAGTTGTCGATAGAGTCATGCTTAAAGACGATAGTCGTTTATTTGAGGCAGTAGAAAACGCCTTGGAGTATAGCAAGGGTTTGGTCACTGTTATTTTCAGAGAGGGAGATTTGGAAAAAGGGGCTCAAGAAAGCTTACTTTCTAGCTTATGGACTTGCCCAGAAGATAATTTTGCTTTTCCCGAAATAGAGCCACGTTTGTTTTCTTTTAATAGCCCGTCGGGCGCGTGCGAAGAATGCCATGGCCTAGGCCGGATTGGTTTTGAATTGGACAAAGTTTGCCCCAAATGCGAAGGCAAAAGATTAAAACCAGAAGCCCTCTCTATAAAAATAAAAAATAAAAATATCTACGAAGCCACCGCGCTGACAATAGAAGAGGCTTATGATTTTTTTACTAGTTACCAGAAGGGATTAAACGAAAAGCAATTAAAAATTGCTGTGAATCTTTTGAAAGAAATCAACGATCGTTTGAAGTTTATGTTAGAAGTCGGATTAAATTATTTGTCTTTAAAACGCGAAGCAGAGACTTTATCGGGAGGAGAAGCTCAACCCTGCGCTGTCTGCCGACCAGATAGAGGAGAAGCTCAAAGAATACGTTTAGCTTCACAAATTGGTTCTCAACTTTCGGGGACTCTATATGTTCTAGATGAACCAACTATTGGTTTACATGAGAGAGACACTGTTAAGCTAATTAATACTTTAAAAATTTTGAAAGACCAAGGCAATACCTTGGTAATAGTAGAACACGACGAAAAAACAATTGAAGCTTCAGATTATTTAGTAGATTTGGGTCCAGGGGCTGGCACCAATGGTGGAGAAGTTGTTGCAATGGGTGATCGCGCCACTCTGCTTAAAAATCCGAATAAATTTCCTCGTTCCTTAACTTTAAAGTATTTAACTGGCATTACTAAAATTCCCATTCCAGAAAGGAGACGTTTCAAAGCTACCGAAGAAATCAAAATTATCGGTGCCAATAAAAATAACCTAAAAAATACCGATGTTAGTTTTCCCTTAAGAAAATTGGTGGTTCTAACAGGAGTTTCAGGTAGTGGAAAATCTACTCTGCTTTATGATGTGCTCTATAAAAATTTAATACACATTAAAAACCATTTTAATAAACCATTGGAAGGTTGCAGTAAGATCACTGGTAGCGAATATATAGACAAAGTCGTGGTAGTTGACCAGTCACCAATAGGCCGAAGTCCTCGTTCTAATCCCGCTACTTATACTGGTATTTGGGGACCGATCAGGGACTTTTATGCTGAATTGCCAGATTCTAGGGAGAGGGGTTACACTGCTTCTCGTTTTTCTTTCAATGTAGCTGGCGGACGTTGTGAAGCTTGCGAAGGAGCAGGTTTTAATCTTATTGAGATGCATTTCATGCCATCCATTATGGTTAAATGTGATATCTGTAATGGCAAACGGTTTAATAGAGAAACTCTACAGGTAAAATATCGTGGCAAGAATATTAGTGATATTTTAAGTTTAACAGTAGAAGATGCTGCTGAATTTTTTAAGGATAATTGGCAAATAGCAGAAAAATTAAAAGTGCTTCAGAGCGTTGGCCTTGGTTATCTACAGCTAGGGCAATCGGCCACTACCCTTTCAGGGGGTGAAGCGCAGAGAATTAAATTAGCCCGTGAACTAGTACAACCTTTGGGCAGAAAATCTCTTTATTTATTAGATGAGCCTACAGTAGGACTTCATTATTATGATATTGAATTACTTTTGAAAGTAATCAATAAACTCATAGAGAAAGGTAACAGTGTAATAGTCATAGAGCATAACATGCAAATCATTAAATCAGCTGATTACGTAATAGACTTGGGCCCAGAAGGTGGAGATAAGGGTGGTAAATTAGTGGCTAAGGGTACGCCTGAAGAAATAATTAAAAGCAAAAATTCTTATACGGGTTTATATTTGGCTGATTATTTACAGAAATAATTAAACTCGTCTAAAACAATTAAAACTCTTGAACTAATCATTCAAGAGTTTTTAAATAAAATATTTTGTAGAATTAAAAAATAGTATAAGGGATTTATTTTGACTTGGCTAAAGCCATGTGCTATAAAACACTAATTGTAAGTTCTTTAACAATAGGAAGAGAGGAGATAATGACAAATGATGATAGATTCTCAACCTTATGGCTGGCGTTGGCATTTTTGGTTTAAACTGCAATCAGGCGCAAGCGTATGGGTGAATGAAGATTGGTATGGTTTCAAAGTGGCTCATGGAGAAGGAGGGCTTTGCGAACCGACAGAAGAAGAACTGAAGGAAATTCGTGAAAGTATTGAGCCCTGGCCACTTCTGACTCTAAAACCAAGGGAATTAGATCCACATGGAGTGCCTGACATTGACGAGCATTAATTAAGAGAGGTATTTATGGACAACTGGGAAGAAGTAATGCGTATAATAGCGGAGGATGCTTCTTTGAAAAAGTATCCTCTCCAACTCGGTAGTCAATCGGTGACTCTCTACTTAGCAGAACGAGTAACTATCGAGATCAGTAAGAAGGAAACAAAATGTCTTTTGCTCAAGTCTTTGTCCGGTGTAGGTGCCCTAGAACCTATCAGAACCTTACTGGTTTTACTCCAGAGTTGCGGCTACATACTAGAGTATGTGAGACTTCGACAAGGAGGAGGAAAAGATGAACAAAGAGGTAAAGACTCAGCTTGAGAGACTTAACCACGGTGGAATCCTATCAGCTGATGACAAAGGTAACATGGTTTTTAAGAAACCACGGCAGTTCGTTCATACCGACAATGGAGAAGTCTGCGTTACCGTTTCCATCAGACAATCATCTGTGGAAGAGAAGGTTATTATCTTATCTGCCAATGCTCCTGTGGCCCATGAGCTCACTAGTTTTTTTGATTGGTTAGATGCTCATTGCTACAAGTACTGGTACCGTGACCCTGGTCATTGCCTCCACTCTCTGTAATAGTTTCTGCTCTTTGAATCACCGCCCCGAGAATTTCTCGGGGTTTTTCTTTTAACGGTTATAGAATTGTATCTGGAGCTTGTTCGTGTTAAAATGGCGAAGTTAAATATATTTTAAAAATATGACAGCAAGAAAACCCAAAAAAGTAAGATTGGCCAATAGAA
>DAONFR010000006.1:0-5621 GCA_035403725.1 Minisyncoccota bacterium
TATTTTGGCTTAGTAACTTTTCCGTTAACAATTATGGAACCATCGTTTATGGCAGCTATAATCTGGTTGCGGCTAAACTCGCCCAGCATTTTCGTTAGATAAACATCTAGACGCTTATCCATGTTCTCTCCCTCTACTTTTATTTCTTTCTTCATAGACCATTAGTTTATCAAGCGTGTATTATTTAACAATACCACAAAAAGGACAAAATTCTGCATTTTGTTCCTACTTTATAAACTTTATTAACTTTTAACTTTATAAACTTATTAGTGGAACGTATAAATTGCTGCACAATTTGACGTTCCTACAACGTAAAAGCATATAATTCGCAAAGCGAATTTACGCTTTGTACTGTTGTGGGCGGTAGAGGACTCGAACCTCTGACCTTCGCAATGTCAATGCGACGCTCTAACCAGCTGAGCTAATCGCCCATTAAAACGCTCTATCTGAAAACCTTTATCTGCTTATTCGTTACCTATAAGTGCGATGTTCTAATCCGTTAGTTAACGGACTGATCGTCCATATCTCTTTATTCTATAGAAACTTTTTTAGTATAAACTAAACCTTTCCTTAAAGCAAACCATCTTGTTTTTCTCTCTGGGCCAGAAATATTGTTTTAATGAAAATGCCTCCACCTGCAGTACTTAGTGGGCGTGATAGGATTCGGACCTATGACCCTCGCTTTATATGACAATTAATAAAATGTTTCGCTAGGTGGGCGTGATAGGATTCGGACCTATGACCCTCGCTTTATAGAAGCAATTTACCTTTTATGTACTTAGTGGGCGTGATAGGATTCGGACCTATGACCCTCGCTTTATAAGAGCGATGCTCTAACCAGCTGAGCTACACGCCCACTAAGTACGTATTATATTGTAATTGCTTATAAATCAAAAGATTGCTAGCGCAAGCTTTTACTATAAGAGCGATGCTCTAACCAGCTGAGCTACACGCCCACCTAACCAACATTATTATTTAATTGCGCATATATCGAAAACTCGTGATAACGTGTTTTCGCTTTAAGAGCGATGCTCTAACCTCCGCCTTCGCAGTCTGGCGGATGAGCTACACGCCCACTAAGTACGTATTGCATGCCTACACTTCGGGCTGCGAAGTATCTTACTATTTTAAACCTTTTTTGGCAAGATATTTTTTACGATTTCTTCGAATTCTTCTTTCTCTAAAGTCTCTTTTTTAATCAATTCTTTAGCTAATGTCTCTAAAATACTTATATTTTCTTTGAGCAATTTAGTTGCCTGAACATGAGCTTCATCCACTAATTTTTTAGTTTCGCTGTCTATAATTTGAGCGGTAGCTTCTGAATAAGATTTTTCAGTCGAAAGATCTCTGCCTAAAAATAGCATTGGCTCAGGTTTTCCTAAAGATACTGGCCCTAATTTATCGCTCATACCATAACGGGTTACCAAATTTCTAGCCAAGGTAGTTGCTACTTCAAGATCATTAGAAGCTCCAGTAGAAACTTCTTTAAAGGCAATCTCTTCGGCAGTATAACCGCCTAAAAGAGTAATTAATTCTGCTTTAAACTCTGATTTTGTTTTAAAGTGTTTATCCTCATTGGGCATTTTTAAGGTATAACCAGCCGCTTCGCCACGACTAATGATAGAGATTTTTCTCACGGTATCAAATTGTGGATAAAAGGCTGTTACCAGGGCATGTCCAGCTTCGTGATAGGCGGTAATTTTCTTTTCTCCTTCCGTGAAAACAGCGCTTCTTCTTTCGGGGCCCAAAATTACTTTTTCAATAGATTCTAATATATCTGTATTGGCAATAGATTTTTGATTTCTTTTGGCAGCCAAAATAGCGGCTTCATTCATTAGGTTAGCCAATTCTGCGCCAGAGAAACCAGGGGTTCTCTCTGCTACCTGTCTGAGGTTTACGTCTTTTTCCAAAGTTTTGTCTTTAGCATGAATTTTTAGAATTTCTTCCCTATCATTTATACTCGGCAAATCTAAAACCACTCTTCTGTCGAATCTGCCAGGGCGAAGGAGAGCTTGGTCCAGAACATCTGGTCTATTGGTCGCGGCAATTACAATAACATTTGTTGATCTATCAAAACCATCCATTTCTACCAATATTTGGTTAAGTGTCTGTTCTCTTTCATCATGTCCACCGCCTAATCCAGAACCTCTTTCTCTTCCGACAGCATCAATTTCATCTATAAAAATAATAGAAGGTGACATTTTTTTAGCCAAAGCAAAAAGGTCTCTCACTCGAGAAGCGCCAACACCAACAAACATTTCCACAAATTCAGAAGCAGACACATGGAAAAATGGTGCCTGAGCTTCTCCGGCCACGGCTCGAGCTAATAGGGTTTTGCCAGATCCAGGTGCGCCTACCATTAAAACACCTCGAGGAATTTTAGCACCTAAATCTTGAAATTTTTTGGGATTTTTTAAGAATTCAACAACTTCGGCTAACTCTTCCTTAGCTTCTTTTACTCCAGCCACATCCTTGAAAGTAATACTGTCCTTATTGGGAGTAAAAAATTTTATGTTGGCCTTACCAAAAGAGAAAGCTTGGATAGCCCCTTTTTCTGTTTGCCTGGTCAGATTTCTGAACAAGAAGAAAACCAAAGCTAAGGGTAAAATAATTTCTAAGAGAACAGTAGCAATCTCCCAAAAATTAGAATTGTTAACATTGATATTTATTGTTTGCAGCGTCTGGTCAGTGACACCGAAATCTTTTAAAGTCTCTACCACAGAAATGCTTGGTTCTTTAGAAGCAAAAAAAATTGTTTTGCCATCTTTCGCTGTGGCTATAATATCAGTAGCGGTAGTATCTATCTTGGCGATTTCGTTGTTATTAATTTTCTGAGCTAGCTGAGAAAGGGTCAGAATGTTTTTCTTACTTTTGGTAGTAAAACTGTTAATGACAAAAACTATCACCAAAAGAAGAAAGAGGATTTGGCTGCTTTGTTTAAGAAAATTAGCCCATTTTTGGCTGTTTTTAATTTTGGGCACATCAATTTTGTCCATAGCTTGTAAGTTTTATTTAGCTTAAGTTACGATTACTATAGTAGAAAAAATTCAAAATAGCAACCAAATTAAAACCCCCGTCTAGCGGGGGTTTTAATAGCTTGTTAATGATTGGCTAGGTTGCCGATAACAGCTTCCAGATTATCTTTGCCAGTAGTAATAATAAGATAATTATTGTAGATAATATAATTCAGCTCCGTGTTTTTTGTTTTGTAAGCAATATAACGAGCAGTGCCACCAATAGGAAGCGGTCTATCTTTAAAAGCTATTGTAGATGGTTTTGTGACCGCTTTTAAAAATAAGTTAGCGGCGCCATCAAGCATACCCTTCTTTTCCCAATTAGTCATAGCTGTTTTTATAGAATCGGGAGAATTTGTTTCTACTATAAACCCTAAACTTGGTCCTAAATTTCCGTAATAGGCATAAACAGTATATTTATCGGTAACAAAGTTAGTAATTTCTGGAGGTAAACCTTTAAAAAGAACGGCTAGCATTTCTTTGGTACTTAGATATTGTCCTTTATAATCAACTCTAACTGGCTTTAAAGTATTTACTGGGGTAGCTTTGTTTACTTCCGTCTTAATTAGGAAGAGAACCATAGCCGCCAGATTTTTATTGGTAAAATCTAAAGAAATAGGGGAAATGGCTATAGGGGTATTAGCGCTGCTAGGAATTTCTATAAAAGGTGTTGGCGGCAAGGTAACAACGGTAGTGGTGGGCACTTGTGTACAAGTACAATCTCCTGCGTTAGAACAACTGGCGCCAGTGCCCGTGGCGGTGCAGATAGGTTGATTCTGTAAATCACATCCGCATTTAAAATTATTGACAGCAACTACAGGAGTCTTAGGTTGCACAAATTTTGGCCAAACAAATTTATAGGCCGCAAAGCCTCCTCCACCGAGTAACAGAATACCTAAAAGAATTAATAACAAGACTGGAGATTTCTTTTTCTTAGGTAAATCAGGAACGTTACTGGAAGGTATGCCATCTACTTGATTATTGAAAGTTGGGGTCATTGGTGGAGGAGTCATACTTTGGTTGGCAAAAGGGTTGTTAGGTGCCTCCGTGACGGAATTATTTACATTCGAAGTGGGAATATTCGTCGCCTGTGAGGGTGTCTGACTAAAATTAGCATTAGGCGATTCAAATGAAGGGAGCGATCCACCATTGTCTTTTAATGTTTCCATATCACTGTTCATTGTACGAATAAAAATATTATTTGGAGGTGGAGCAAATTGATTATTCTGGTCGTTGGACGGTGTTTGCGAATTGTTAGAATTGAACTGCGCACCAAAAGTATTATTATCCATAGTTAGAAAAACAAATTAGGTATTTCTATTTTTTATCGATTACCTTAACATTATAAGTTGATGAGTATTAAAAGTCAAAATAAAAAACAGCTCATAATTGTTATGAGCTGTTTTTCAAAACAAGTTTAGTAATTTCTTCTGGGTGGACGGCTGTCATTTCTACCAAAATCTCTATGAGGACGAGGAGAATAAGTGGAAGGAGCACTTCCATTATTAGCTGGTTCTGGCATGGTATTAAATTCTTTCATGGTAAGAGAGACTTTACCATTTTCTACTTTCTTCACTCTCACCTTGATAGTGTCTCCTAATTTCACTACATCCGTTACGTTGTTTACATGCCAAGGAGCCATTTCCGAGATATGTAAGAGACCGTCATGATTAGCATCCAGATCAACGATAGCACCGAAATCTTTTATTTGACTAACTTTGCCTTCCACAATATCACCTTCACTATATGTTTTTGTAGAGTTAGTTATCATCAAAATGGCTTTATCAGCCCCTTCCTTATCTAAAGCTGTCACATAAATTGTGCCGTCTTCTTCGATATCAATAGTAGTTTCAGTTTCTTTGATTATTTGATTAATATTTTTACCACCAGGTCCAATTAAGCCACCGATTAATTCAGGATTAATATGTAAGGTATAAATTCTGGGAGCCAGAGGAGATAATTCCTTTCTGGGTTCAGTGATGACCTGATACATTTTATCTAAGACTTCCATACGTGCTCGATGAGAATTGGCGAAAGCCTCTTTTAGTATTTCTACGCTAACGCCATCAACTTTAACATCCATCTGGATAGCATTAACACCATTGCGAGTTCCCGAAACTTTAAAGTCCATATCACCGTGATGATCTTCTGGACCCTGGATATCAGTTAAGAGCTTATATTTTCCCGTAGCGTCAGACATCATTCCACAGGCAACACCACCAACCAATTCTTTTATTGGCACGCCAGCAGCCATTAAAGCCAAACTAGTGGCGCAGGTGGAAGCCATAGAGGTGGAACCGTTAGAAGAAAGCACTTCTGAAACAGCTCTAATAGTGTAGGGGAAAGTCTCTGTAGCCGGTATCATAGGCAAGACTCCTTTTTCTGCCAAAGCTCCATGACCAATTTCTCTTCTACCTGGTCCTCTCATGGGTCCAGTCTCACCTGAACAATAGGGTGGGAAATTATAATGATGGATGAATTTTTTAGTACCAGTAATTTCCATTCCTTGGATGGTTAACTCATCACCGGGTGCGCCCAAAGTAATCACAGATAAAACATGAGTTTCACCACGCATAAACAAGGCAGAACCATGAGCGCGGGGGAGAA
>DAONFR010000006.1:5721-8956 GCA_035403725.1 Minisyncoccota bacterium
AAAACATGAGTTTCACCACGCATAAACAAGGCAGAACCATGAGCGCGGGGGAGAACATCCAAGGTAATTTCTATAGGTCTGATTTCCGTTAATTTTCTACCATCAGGGCGTTTTTCTTCTTCGATAGCTTTCTGATGCACCAAATTATTAATTTCTTCTTCTATATATATACCTACCAATTTCAAATCATCACTGCTCCATTTTTCTTCTTCTATAAGATAAGTGTAAAGACTGTCTTCTATAGTTTTTAACTGTTCATGGTTTAAACGTTTGTTACCATCGTAGTTAAAAATAGCTGGTTCAAGTTTACCATTTAAGAAATTCCTGATAACGGAAGCTTTCTCTAAAGATAATTCAGCTAAAGGAATAGTCATTTTGGGTTTGGCCTCTTTAGAAATAATAGTCTCTTGGAAATCAATCAACTTATTAATTTCTACCTGGGCCATTTCCATGGCTTGGCCAATTACTTCTTCACTGCATTCCCTGGCACCACCTTCAAGCATATTAACTTTATTTCGATTGCCAGAGACAACCATATCTAAAACCAAACCTTCTCTTTGAGAAAAAGTTGGGTTCACAATGAATTCACCGGTAGTGGTGTAGCCGATACGAACAGCAGCTACTGGACCTCCCCAGGGAATATTTGATAATGATAAGGCCGCAGAAGCGCCTAAGATTCCTAAAATATCTGGGTCGTTATCCTCATCAAGCGATAAGCAAGTAACGATGACTTGTACCTCGCGACGCAGGTGGCCGTTAAATAAAGGACGCAAAGTGCGATCGATTAAACGACCAACTAAAATAGCATTTTCAGAAGCACGCCCTTCACGTCTAACAAAACGAGAACCATAAATTTTTCCGGCAGCATAAAATTTTTCCTCGTAATCTACACTTAAAGGAAAATAATCTATATCGAATCTATCATTTTGTCCTGCAGTCGCTGTGACTAGCACAGTAGTTTCTCCCATTTTAGCTAGTACAGACCCATTGGCCTGTTGAGCAAGATTATTTATTTCAATACTGATGGGTTTGTCGCCAGAAACAGTCGTGTAATTTCTTTTTTCCATAGAACTTTTATTCAATTTTGTTTTTATTATTACCTACAACAACGCAATTCTTCTCAAAGAGGAACTATTTCGTCCCTTCTCTTTTAAACCTAAACGATGGACGCATTTTATTAGAAAACATTAAAAATTTTCCTGGAGTTTTATCTAAATCAATAAATTCGTCCGCTAACTCTTTAAACTTGGAAGAAGTAGTTCGACCAAAATTAGCTACTACTATATTTCTTCCTTGCTGCCTTAAATATTCAATTAGAGGAATAAAATCGCCATCACCGGTAGCTAGCACAATGACATCCATCAGATTACTGTAACGGATAGCGTCTACTGCTAACCCTACATCCCAATCGGCTTTTTTGGTGCCATCGGGATAAACCTGCAAATCTTTCATTCGCATTTCGATGCCAGCATTAGTTAGGGCATCAAAAAACAGACTTTCGCCAGGCTCATCAGACTTAACTACGTAAGCAATAGCCCTGACTAATTGTCTGTCCTTTACGATTTCTTTTAAAAGATTAGCAAAGTTAATACGAGCCTTGTAAAGATTTTTAGCGGAATGATACAGATTCTGAGCATCAATTAACACTAAAACTCTTTGATATTTATTTGATATTAACATTAACTTATTTTAGAGTAACTCGTACATTTGCACACAAACAAAACCAATTAAGCATTCAAGCCTAATTTTTTTACTAAAGTAGCATATTTCTTGGCATCGGTTTTTTTGAGATAATTCATTAATCTCTTTCTTTTAGACACCATACCTAAAAGTCCGCGACGAGAATGCACGTCTTGAGTATGAGTTTTTAAATGCTTAGTGAGCTCCTCTATAGACTGGGTGAGGAGAGCTATTTGAACGTTAGTGGAACCGGTATCTGTTTTATGAACTTTGAATTCATCGATAACCTTGGCTTTCTTTTGAGGTTTAAGCATATCTCTTTTTTTCTTTTGTTTACTTTTATAGACTTAATTTTAACGCCCTTAGAGTAACATATTTTTCCTCTTTTAGCAACAGATATATTCTTAGTATTGATTTAATGTCGCAAAATGTATAAACTTGATAGGCCTTATGAATTTATTAACCTACATCACTGACTATCTCGATTATTTAGAGATAGAAAGAAACAGGAGCCGTAAAACTCGAGAAAATTATGAGCGTTATTTGAGACGCTTTGCAGATTGGCTCTCGGCGGCTGTGAATAAGAAGGTTAATGAACTGACGCCTCAAGATATTACATTTGACTTAATCAGACAATATAGACTCTGGCTCAATCGGGTAATAATAGAAGGAAGTGAGGAAAATCTTAAAAAGAATACTCAGAACTACTATATAATAGCTTTGAGGAATTTGCTTAAATATTTAGCCAAGAGAGATGTTCCTGCTGTGGCTGCCGATAAAGTCGAACTCCCTAAGATGCCCATGAGGGAAATTAATCTCATTAACTCCGAAGAACTAGAACGTCTTCTAGACCAACCTGATACCTCTACGCTCAAGGGCCTCCGCGATAAAGCTATTTTGGAAACTTTATTTTCGACAGGGTTACGTGTTTCTGAATTAGCTGGGCTTAAAAAGACATCTATTAATTTGAAAACAGGTGAATTCTCAGTCAAAGGTAAAGGTTCAAAAATTAGAGTAGTTTTTTTGTCTGATAGGGCCAAGATAGCTCTCACTAATTATATGGCCAAGCGTCAAGACTTAGAAGAATATCTTTTTGTCTCTACGGGTTTTAACCAAAGTAAAACGAGCGTTAAAGCTTTAACCACTCGTTCCATAGAAAGACTGGTTAAATACTACGCTGCTAGCGCTGGAATTACCAAAGATGTAGTGCCGCATACTTTACGTCATGCTTTTGCTACTGACTTATTACAGAATGGCGCGGATTTACGTTCGGTCCAAATGATGTTGGGCCATTCTTCTATTACTACAACTCAGGTTTATACCCACTTAACCGATAAAGAATTAAAAGAAACTTACAAAGCTTTTCATGGTCGGAGGATGAAAGAGCTATAAGACAAATAAAGTTTAAAGTTTAAAATTTAAAGTCTAAATATTTTTTCAATATCAATATTGCAGATTATTATTGATTTTTCGTTTTAAATGTTATAGATTAAACAAGTATTGTTTCCCGCTCATAGCTCAATGGTAGATCCGTTGGCTAACGGACTCTTAAGCA
>DAONFR010000006.1:9056-12173 GCA_035403725.1 Minisyncoccota bacterium
TTGTCGAAATTCAGTGTTTGTTTATTTTGTTTCCCGCTCATAGCTCAATGGTAGATCCGTTGGCTAACGGACTCTTAAGCAGTTGGTTGTCGAAATTCAGTGTTTGTTTATTTTGTTTCCCGCTCATAGCTCAATGGTAGAGCAGCTGCCTCTTAAGCAGTTGGTTGAGGGTTCGAATCCCCCTGAGCGGACATTTAAAAAAGAACCTTGCGGTTCTTTTTTGAATTTCGTATTTTTTACCCTGGACCCTGTTTAGGCTTTAGACTTTGGACATTTTCCAAATCTGCGTTCTCCAGAAGGAATCAACCTTTGCCACTGGTTCCACACTGGATTCTTCTGTCTATTCCTTTTTGGGCTATAGCACAAGATTAGGATTTTAATTTCAGGCTGTGTCTTATTTCCTGAAGACCCATTCCGGTCTCACAAAAAAGTCTGTAATAATATTCCAGCGGTCTTTCTGAATCCTTAACTTCAATCTTGAATTCTTTTGGCAAATATTTTTTTTCAAAAAGTAATGAAAGAATTTGGTCTGGAGACATACGTTCAAGTTCATCCCAAGGAGCATAACCCTTCATAAGAATTATGCAGCGTGCAAGCCGAATAGTATATTTTTTAAGGTAATTTATCTTATAGTCAAAATTGTAATTATTCGAATAATATACTTTTCTAACCATTTGTAAGTATTCTACAGATCGAATAAATAGGCTTTCAATATATTGATTTTTTGTTACTTTTTTATATTGTTCCTGTAATATATTTTTCCCATAGACGCATAAACCTTTTGTAATATATTCTAGGGCAAGCTCTTTCGTGAAAAATGAAAGGCCGTTCTTTATTTCCGAATCAGTATAAATATGAAAATTAAGATTCTCAAAATATTTTTGTAGAAGAATAAGTAAAGCCGTAATATCTACCTTGTCATCTTTTATGACAATTGCTATATCAGTATCATGTATGTCGGCTTTGAGTATTTGTTTATAAACAGAACCATAAAAAAAGACACAAGTGATATTGCTTGCGCAAGGGAGTTGCGAAATATCGGCACTAATTTTTTCAACAGGAATATCGACTAATCTATTTACCTGATTTACTGATTTAATAAATATGTCGTAAGCCTTGGCGAGTTCTATTTTATTAAAAGCGATAATATTTAAAGCGTCCTCGTAGGTGTACCATTCAGCCGAGTCAATTTTTTTACCCTTATCGTCCCACTCAGCAGAAGTTGGAATTATTTTACTATCCACACTGAACACATTAATAAATAATTCTTTGAATAGAACGTGCTTGTTGTCTAGATCATAGCTGTAACTGTCTGTAGCGCAAAGGTCAATATATTTAAGTTGATCATACCCCAATCCAACTTCTTCTTTGATCTCTCTGAAAGCTGCATCAATTTGAGCTTCCTCGGATTCTAATTTTCCTTTTGGAATCCAGATTTCACCATTGCTATGTTTAATCAAGAGTACATAAACACAAAAAGTTGCCTTGTCTAGATAGAATATAAATCCTCCAGAGGAAACCTTTTTTACTATTTCTTTTTGTATTTTTGTCTCCTTTTTATGTTGTACTAATCTCCTTTTTTTGGTATTTTCCATACACTGATTATACTAATGAGCCCTTCGAAAGTAAATAGTTCTGCAACATCACAATGAGGGTGGTCCAGCCTTTAAAATAAAAAATTGGCTTTTTAGTTTTATGGGCGGATAGACTGAAAAAGAACCTTGCGGTTCTTTTTTTGAATTTTGTATTTTTTACCCGGACCCTGTTTAGCCTTTGGACATTTCCCGAATTTACATCCCCCAGAAGGAGTCAATCATTACCACTGGTTCCAAAGACCGGCACTAACCTTTATTTGGTTCCACACTGAATTCTTCTGCTAATTTTCTAAATGATCCTTTTCCTAAAATTCCTTCAACTGTGCGAGCGAGTGGTAAATAGTTTCCTGAAAAATTTGCCCTCGCAAAGATCTCAAAAACTTCGTCTCGGGTTTTGAATTTTCCACCAGAATTGATAACCAATTTATCAAGAAGTTCATATAACTTTTTTCGTTCAGCATATCTTTCTAGCGGTTTGACTTCTCCCTTTTTGTACAAAGCAACAAATATTTCAGCCGCATATGCTTGTTTTTGTTCCTCATCATTAGAAAAAGCAAGTACTCGTTCTACTATATCTTGAGGGTCGGGAATATATCTTAATTCCTGCCCAAACTCTTTTATTGTTTCTTCTGATGTTCCACTGCTACGGTAATATGTCTCAACCCAATTTCTAAACGTTCTAATCGCTTGAACTTCCTTACTAAAAACGCTATCCGTGCTGATTTCATCAATAAGTTTTTTTGTACACTCGGCAACAATGGCCTCTTCAAGTATGTCAAAATATTCTTTTTCATCACCCGCTTCTTCACTAGGGTCTTGTTTATCAATCATGGAAAGTCCACTGCGATAGAGACGCACATCTTCTCCAGAGTTTCCGACACGAGCGGACTTGTACGATTTCAAATGAAATAGCTCGTGGGCGAGAATGTCCGCAAATAATAATTTAGATTTTTCTTTTTCAACACCGACCTTAAGCCCTATCGGTTTATGAATACCACCAGCAAGTCTGCCCTCGGTCATGTCTGAAACACTCCCTGGTTTGAGAATATAAATATGATCAAGCGGAAGGGCCTTTGGTTCACCGCCATACCGCGCCACTATACTATCAACCATAGCTTCTGTTTTTTGAAGAATCTCTAAATCTTCAGGAGTTTTTTCAACTTCATATTCGGTAAGTTTTTTGTTTCTTTCATCAAAGGCTTCTTGAAGTTTTTTTGAAGCTAAGCTTTTTTCTTCGTCAGTTCCTCCGACTATTCGTTCGTAATGCGTTTTTCCTTCCATAAAATTATTTTAGCAGTTCCTCAACCGAAATTCCAAGCCTTGAGCTAGCCATTCACATTTGTATTTTGGCTGCGGTTTTAGATTTTAGAGTTTAGACATTGGACTTTTATGCAAGGTATTTGTATTTATATCCTGAGACTGTTTGTAAATTGTAAATTGAAAATTCGTAAATTTATGTTCATATGAGTGCCCCCAGAAGGAATCGAACCCTCACCACTGGTTCCGAAGACCAGTACTCTAT
>DAONFR010000007.1:0-11988 GCA_035403725.1 Minisyncoccota bacterium
CGGCAAAAAGCACTAGAGAGATTATACTTAAAATTATGAAAGAAGAAGGCATACGATACATTTTAAATTTCTAATGACTAAGGTCTAATGACTAAACAGCAGCCAGATACAAATACTAATTAATTTTCAATTTACAATTTACAATTTACAAATAATTTTCAAAACTCCAATTTTCAAACCACAGCCAAGCATAATATAAAGTTTAAAGTTTAAATAAAATTCAGAATGGATATGAGCTCGTGTGTGAATTTACTCCAAATTCCAAATTCCAAATTCTAGATTCTAAATTCCCTTTATTCTGTTCTACGTTTATAATACGTTTTACCACGAAGTTTTTCTGGCAAATCTTTTATTCCCTGGTCAGTTACATGTCCTTCGTATTCATGAGGGTATTTATAACCTTCGTGATATCCTAGATTTTTCATCAGATTGGTAACGGCATTACGTAGATGCAAAGGTACTGGTAAATTTCCGAAATCTTCAACATCTTTCAGAGCAGCTTCTATAGCCATATAGGAAGCATTGTCCTTTCTGGCTGAAGCCAAATAGGTAACACCATGCGCTAGAATTATTCTGGCTTCTGGAAGACCGACATATTCTACTGCTTGAGCAACGCTATTAGCCACTACGATAGCCTTCTCGTCCATATGGTCAATATCTTCACAGGCAAAAATTATCATGCGCCTAGCAATAAAACGAATATCTTCTCCAGCTGCCAGCATACGAGCTAGCCAATAAATGGCTGCATCGGGGCTGCTATCGCGCATTGATTTAATGAAAGCAGAGATAATGTCGTAATGCATATCTCCCTTTTTGTCGTAACGAATAATTTGCTTAGGTAAACTAGTCTTTAATAACTCATTATCTATAATCAATTTTTTATCCGAAGAGGGAGAGCTGTGATTTACTACTATGAATTCCAAAAGATTGAGAGCGTTTCTCGCATCACCGTCGGCAAACATCACTAAATTTTTAAGAGCAGATTCTTTAATGGCCACATTATATTTTCCTAGACCCCTTTCCTTGTCCTTCAATGCTCCCCTAATAATTTTAGCCATAGAGAGACTGTCTAATGGCTTTAAGGGCACTACTATAGATCGGGATTGTAAAGGAGTAATAATATCAAAAGAAGGATTCTCGGTCGTGGCTCCAACTAAAATAATAGAGCCATCTTCAACGTAAGGCAAAAAAACGTCTTGTTGGCCTTTATTAAAACGATGAATTTCATCAACAAACAAAATAGTCTTTTGACCATTAAAATGGTAACGCTTTTTAGCGAGCGCTACAATTTCTCTGACATCAGCTACGCCTTGCGCTACTGGCAAAAAATCTTGAAAATAACTGCTAGTGTTTCTAGCAATAATTTTAGCTAAAGTAGTTTTACCGCAGCCCGGTGGTCCCCAGAGAATCACCGATTGCAAAGTATCTTTTTCTATAGATTGTCGCAGTAAAGTATTGGGACCAACCACTTCTTCTTGACCAATAAATTCCTTAAAATCACGAGGACGCATCCTTTCGGCTAAGGGCATAGAATCTGAACCTTTTGCCTCGTAAACCATAGGATTATTTTATAGGAGTAATTTTTATATTAAACTTCTTGGTTTCTTTTACCTTACCCTTGCCCCTGCAAGTGTGACAGATCCGTTCAGCTACTTTTCCTGTTCCTCCACAATTTTCGCAGGCCATATTAATACTGCCAAACAAAGGCACTCGAATTTTTTGTGAACCACTTCCCTTACATACAGGGCAAGTTTTAAAACCATAACCAGGTTCAGCCCCAGAACCATGGCAGGTAGGACAATCGACTATATCTTCATAGGCCATGTCCCTATCCATACCATGAGAAACATCATTAGGGGTTATTTCTATATTTAATTTATCTTCTCCTCTTTGTTGGCGATTACCAGAAAAAGAACCGAAGTTTCCGAACTGGCTAAAATCAAAACCAAAGTCAGAGAAATCATTGAAACCACCGAAACCATTTGCACCAGCCCCTTGGTAGCCGCTAGCATTATTAAAGTCGAAACCACCCTGACGCATAGTATCATACTGAGCCCTCTTTTTTGGGTCATTCAGTGTTTGGTAGGCTTCGTTAATCTCTTTAAATTTATCTTCATTGCCCCCTGGTCTATCTGGATGGTATTTGTAGGCTAATTGGTGAAAAGCACGTTTGATTTCTTCTTGACTGGCATTTTCTTTTATTCCTAATATCTGGTAATAGTCGCGCATAGATTAATCTTCGTTGAGAGCCAATATCTTGTGAGGAATGTTGACTGTTTTAAATTGCAAAAATTTAGTACTTAATAATATTTTTAATAACAAACAACTAAGAAGACTCGTAAAGAAATAAACTATCAAAACTGATAAATTAATTAACTGCCAGGCTGCCAAACCCAACACTAAGACAAGTAAGGAAGTAATAACTGGCCCCCAGGTATTGAATTTGGTAACAATAAACTTTTTCATTAAACCAAAAATAGTTTCTTGTCCACTTACTTCGATACCTAAAATTTTAGCTAATTGGCTGCGAGTACTGGCAAGTAGAATGGTTTTCTGTCTCGTGGCTTCTTGAGCTGCGAGGGCGTTATAATTCGGAACGGTAGTAGGCGGAGTTTTAACTTTAGTAGTAGTAGTTTTTATTTTTTTATTCGGGGAGAGGATAGTTGTGGTCGTGGTAGCAATAACTGGTGGAAGCTCATTGTTAGGGACGATGGTAACAGGGTTCTCACTAAATTGCTTGTCAATAATGCTGGTAAGTAAGTCATCCACACTCCCCTCTAAATTAACCTGCGGAATAATGTGTTTCATCTGCTTACTCACGGATTGGGTGAAAACTTTTTCCCAATCCAGATTATGTTTTATACTACCATTTCTAACCATCCAAAAACCAAACACAAAGGTAAGGCAAATGTAAGCGTAAATGAAAAACCTTGCCCCTACTTTGTTAATCTGCCACCAACTAAAATCTATTTGATTTTCAGCTGTCATTTTCATGCGGCCAACACCAATCAGTACAAGGGCGACATAGGCAAGAAGAGGAAACATAAGCTGCCAATAGACAGTGCCCTTTAAAGAGATCTGCAGAACCAAGCATAAGGCTAAAAGGATAGTAAACAATATTAAGAAAGTAAGGTGCTTGGCCCTGAAAGTAAAGAATACAAGCGGCACAAAAGCTAAAAGCAATAATAGCAATACAAGCGGCACCCACAAAGAGAACACAGTGCCTAAAATCGGCTCCTGAGAAAGAAAACTGTAACCAGTAATACCCACAAAGGCGGTCAAAATGATTAAGAAAAGAACAGTCAGACTTTGTTTATAGAATAAACGCTTATCACTGTAAGCCATGCGGTAAACGCGATAGAAATCATTCTCTTGTGACACTACTGCTTTTGGCTTAAAGATTTTCTTAAGGATCTCAAAGGGATCAGTGGGCATACAATATAATTAAAATTTTAAAATTTAAAGTCTAAAGTCTAAAGAAAACACAAGCCCCATTATTAATTTTTAAATTATTGACCAATAGATTTTAAATTTTTGTAATTGCTTATATTATAACCAATTAAAGGGGTAGATGTAAAATTACAAATACCCCTTTAATCTTTTTTAGGCTTTGGGTTCTTCTGGCTGAGGCTGAGGATCTTCTTTCTTGGGTTCCTCTTTGGTCTGATACATAGCCTTACCAATCTCTTGGAGAGTGGTACTCAAATCTTCGCTCGCTAATTTGATTTCTTCTAAATTGTTCTGAGCGGCCACAGTCTTAAGATGACTAATCTTTTCTTCTATTTTCGTTTTCAACTCTGGAGTAACTTTATCACCGGCATCTTTAAGAGCAGATTCAGCAGTATAAGCCAAAGCGTTAGCCTGGTTTTGCGCTTCAATTAAATCTTTTTTCTTTTTATCTTCATCAGCAAATTTTTCTGCTTCCTGTTTCATTTTTTCTACATCTTCTTTGGAAAGACCAGTCGAGCCTTCTATTCTGACAGACTGACTCTTGCCAGTAGCTTTATCAGCAGCAGTAACATTCAAAATACCGTTGGAGTCAATATCAAAGGTTACTTCAATCTGTGGAACACCACGAGGAGCCGGCATAATACCATCAAGAATGAATTTACCTAAGGTTTTATTATCAGTAGCCATTGGTCTTTCTCCCTGAACTATGTGAATTTCTACTGAAGGCTGATTATTCTCTGCGGTAGAAAAGATTTGCGTATGCTTATAAGGAATATAAGTATTTTTAGCAATCATGGGAGTAGCTACTCCGCCCATGGTTTCAATAGATAAGGTCAAAGGCGTAATATCAATTAGTAGAATACCCTGGCTAGAACCGTTAGAATTACCAGCCACAATCGCAGCTCCCATAGAAACTACTTCGTCAGGGTTAATATCTTTCTTAGGTTCTTTACCGGTTAAATCTTTAATTCTTTGCTGCACCATGGGGATACGGGTAGTCCCACCCACCAAAATAACATCATTAATATCTTGAAGGGTTAAATTAGCCGAGGCTAAGGTACCTTTTAATCTTTCAATAGATTTATCTACTAAGTCACGAGTTAATTCTTCGAATTTAGCGCGCGTAATCTTCATGACTAAGTGCTTAGGAGTATTGGCGCTATCAGAAGCAATGAAAGGTAAATTAATTTCACTCTCCAAAGAAGTAGAAAGTTCCCTCTTGGCTTTTTCGGAAGCTTCTTTAATTCTTTGTAAGGCCAGAGGATCTTTAGAAAGATCAATACTATTTTCTTTCTTGAATTCTCCAATCACCCAATCAATAATTCTTTGGTCAAAATCATCACCGCCTAAGTGGCTGTCGCCACCAGTAGAAAGAACGGTAACTTCCTCCCCTCCTTTGCCCTCAGCTTTATCGTCTTTGAGATCGTTAACAACTTCAATGACAGAAACATCGAGGGTTCCACCACCAAAATCATAGATTACTAATTTGCTATTGCTCTTTTTATTAAACCCGTAAGCGAGAGCAGCAGCGGTAGGTTCATTCAAAATTCTGGTTACCTTTAAACCGGCAATCTCACCAGCATTCTTAGTAGCCTGACGTTCAGAATCATCAAAGTAAGCAGGGACTGTAATGACAGCTTCGTTCACTGGCTCGCCAAAATATTTTTCAGCATCAGCTTTTAGTTTCTGGAGAATCATGGCTGAGATCTCTTCTGGCTTATACCATTTATCAGCCATTTTAATTTCGACTCCACCATTTTGAGCTTCACGAATTTCGTAAGGCAAAATCTTTTTGTCTTGCTGAACCGTTTCATCAGAAAACTTCCTTCCAATTAAACGTTTTACAGAAAAGATTGTATTGGTAGGATTAATAATGGCTTGTCTTTTAGCCAACATGCCTACCATACGTTCTCCATTTTTATTGATAGCGACTACGGAAGGAGTTGTTCTTTCACCATCACTATTTTCCAATACCTTGGGTTGACCATTTTCAAAAACAGACATTTCTGAATAAGTAGTTCCCAAATCAATTCCAATAATTTTAGACATAAGCAATATATATTATAATTTTAAAGACTAAATTTTAAATTTTAAATTCATTCATCGCTCTTATTTTCCATCTGCGTAGATTGCTTAACTTCTGGCGGAGAGTTAACCACCACCTTGGCCGGTCTAATAGTACGACCCTCAAGACTGTAACCACTTTGTAATTCTTCTGTAATAATGTCAGCTGGTTGAGTGGTGTCACTAATATAATTTACAGCTTCATGCAGGGCAGGATTAAAAGTTTGGCCTAAAGCAGTAATTTTAGTTAAGCCATAGTCCGTTAAAAGTTTTTCCAAATTACTTTTTACCAAATAGATTCCTTTTAACATCACTTCCCAGTTTTTGGATTTCTCACCATCAACTTGTTTTAAAGATTCTAAATTAGCTACGGTAAAATCAAAATTGTCCACAACACTAATAAGATCTTTGAGCAAAGCTTGATTGGCAAATTTCACGGCTCCACTAATTCTTTCATTCTCTTTTTGCTTATAGTTAAGGACATCAGCTCTTTCTTGTTGCCAGCCTTTGAGGTAACTATCTTTTTCTTTTTCTAACTGTTCTATTTTTTGCTGAAGCTCTTCTACCTGTTTATTAGTGTCTTTGATTTCCTCTGATGTTTTTTCTGGGGTGATTTGCTCCCCATCATCCTGAGTTAAAGTTTTTTTATTAGTCATGGTTAGCTTAATTTATTAGCAATTAATTGCAGAAGAGCAATGTTTTTGTCGTAAGCCATATATTTGGGGCCCAGAATGGCTAAAAGCCAATTAGGTCGAGGCATATTAAGAGTAATAGCGCTTAGATCTTCTAATCCTAGGAAAGGACCGTTCTGCCCCACATAGGTACAGACTTGATTGGGTTTCTGGTTTTCGATAACCTTTTTTAATTTATCAGGAATTTCTTCTAAGCTAAGAATTATTTTTTTAAGTTGCTTGGGGTCATCTACTTTTAATTGATCAAGAAAATAATCCAAACCGGCTCTATACACATGACCCTTATCTTTGTTATAGCCCAAGGTTAAGCCATGAGATTCTTGGGCCAAACGATCGACTAATTCTTCAAAAGATTCTGGTTCCTGATCGGCTTTTTTGAGCTGAGCAGGTTCAAGATACTCATGCAGTGAGTGAAATAAACTATCCATGGTTTTCACTAGCTGATCACTACGTAAAAAATTATCGATGAACAATTCTAGAGCTTCATCGGTGGGGATACGCCCAGCAGAATGATAGAGCTGTGTTAAATAGTTATCTTTGGTTAAAAAGGAAAATTCTCTTCTGATAGAAGCTGGACTAAGGTCTAAATTGTAATGCTCGCAAAAAAAGTCAGAGGCAATAGGCTCACCGTTTTCCAGGTATTGGCTAACCACCAAATTTAAAATACGATAACGGCGGTCTAATAAGTCTGTCCCCTTTTTGCTTCTACTAGTAGAATTTATTTTGGTAGCTTTAGCGTTTCTACCAATTTTAGTTGTTTTTTTTGCCTTAGTCATAGAGACTTAACAATGTTTACTCTGACCATTATACTCGTTAGCAATCTGTTGTCAAGAGTGCTCATTTGCTCTTTGACTATCCCCATTTTATAAACCATTGATGTGACTTTTTAAACATGGTAAACTTGTAATAACTTAATAAAGAACACTTCATGCTTATTATAAAAAATAAATGCACCTGGATTGATATTGGCCTGCCCAATGAGCAAGATATCAATTACCTGAGAAAAGAATATAAGCTTCCTCCGAATGTCCTTGAAGGATTAACCGAACAATCACCCAGGCAGAGTGTGAATAAGCATGGCGATTTACTTTATACTGTAATTCACTTCCCTTTTTGGGAAGATGCTCAACAACTAACTAGGCCACTAGAATTGGATGTCATTCTGACTAAAGATACCATCATCACTGTGCGTTATGAGAACAATATTGAACCCATTGAACAGATTTTGGCCAACTGTGCCCCTGAAGAAATCGGTGACAAATATCTTTATGCAACTCCTTACGTTTTTCTGGAAAAACTTTTAGAAACTTATTTTGAATATTGCGATCGAGAAATTAGGCACATTAACGATAAATTGACTGCCGTGGAACAAGAAATTCTCGACCGCCATACTCCCGACAATATTTTGGTCTTGAAATTAGCAGTTTTGAAACGAGATATTTTAAGCTTTAGAAGGATAGCTAGCCTTAATCGTAATATTATTGACTCCCTGAAAATCATGGGCACGGCTTTTTATGGCAAAGATTCCGAAGCCTATTTCGATATCTTGGCCAATGATAGTTTTAAAATGAACAACACAATTGAAGGATTTAGTGATATCATCAATTCCTTAGAAAGTACTTTTAATACTTTGGTTTCCACTGAGGTCAATCGGTTAACCAGAGCTTATACCTATATCTCTTTGTTTATCTGGCCTGCTTTGCTTGTATTTGCTATCTACCAAATCAATGGTCAGGACTTGCCATTAATAAATTTACCTTTTAGTTGGGTATATGTCTTAAGTCTGGGTGCGGCTTTATCTGTTATAGTTTTTACCATCCTTAAAAAGAAAAACATCATCTAATGAACCTCAAGATTTACAACACCCTCTCGCGCAAACTGGAGGAATTTACCCCACTGAATCCTCCGAATGTTGGCCTCTACACTTGCGGACCAACTGTTTATATGTACGCCCATATAGGTAACCTCAGGACCTATATTTTTGAGGATATTTTAAAAAGAGTTCTTTTAGCTAACAACTACAAAGTCGACCATGTCATGAATATTACTGACGTGGGACATTTGACTTCGGATGCTGATACTGGCGAGGATAAATTGGAAAAAGAAGCTACTAAAGAAAATAAGAATGCTTGGGAAATAGCCGCTTTTTATACTGCCGCTTTTCAAAAGGACTTGGAAGAATTAAACATTATTCCTCCCGATATTTGGTGCAAAGCAACAGACCATATCAATGAGCAAATTGAATTAGTGAAAAGACTCGAAAGCAAAGGTTTTACTTATAGGGCCGATGATGGCATTTATTTTGACACTTCCAAATTATCTGATTACGGAAAATTGGCTGGACTCGATATTGAAGGACTAAAAGCTGGTATAAGAGTAGAAATGGTGGCGGGTAAAAAAAATCCCACCGACTTTGCTCTGTGGAAATTCTCTCCTGTTGGAGTCAAACGACAAATGGAATGGGATTCTCCTTGGGGCAAGGGTTTCCCCGGCTGGCATATAGAATGCGCAGCCATGTCTATGAAATATTTAGGGGAAACTTTTGATATTCATTGCGGAGGCATTGACCATATCCCAGTTCACCATACCAATGAAATTGCCGAAGCCGAAGCCGCTACCGGTAAACCCTTTGTAAGATATTGGCTTCATGGAGAATTTTTGGAATTAAAAGAAGGTCGCATGGGCAAATCCGAAGGCAATGCCATCCTTATTTCCACCTTGAAAGAAAAAGGCTTTGACCCCCTTTCTTATAGATATCTAGTTTTAAATACTCATTATAGAAAGAAGATCGAATTTGATTTGGATTCATTGGCCGCAGCCCAGACTTCTTTAAACAATTTAAAAAGTACTATTGCCAACATTCAGCTCATGGCCGACTTGCTGACATACTACCCTAATTATAGGGCTTTACTTAAAGATGCCGCTAATAATTTTGAAGCCAACTATGGGGCGATTGTCAGAGCTTTTGACGAAGCCTGTAATACCGATTTGAATATGCCTCAAGCTTTGGCTAACTTGAATATTTTCTTAAATAAATATCAAGAAAAGTTAGATTTTGAGAATGCTAACGAAATTTTAAACGTCCTCACCAAAATGGATGCCATTTTAGGATTGAAATTATTACCCAAAGTACATGAATTAATTCCCGCTAATTTAATTTCCTTACTAAATAGCCGACAAGCCAAAAGAACGGAAAAAAATTGGGTAGAATCAGATAACCTTAGAGGAGAAATTGAGAGTTTAGGTTTTTTGGTCAAGGATACCCCCCGAGGACAAATATTGGAAATCAAAGGAGAGAACAAAAATGTCTAATGATTACAGCCTTCACCGGACGGCGAACCAGATTTTATTTAGATTTTAAACTTTAGACTTTAAACTTTAACTTTATATTGTATGCCCATCTCTGCCAAAACAGGAGAAAAGAAATACCGACTGCCCAACGAAGTAAGTGTGGGTTCGGCCGATAGGATTCCCCCTCAAAATATAGAAGCGGAAGAGGCTGTTCTTGGCGCTATCCTGATAGATAGAAATGCTATGTACAAAGTAGCTGATATTTTACAGACAGACGACTTCTATAAACCCGCTCATCAAACTATTTATAGAACTATTTTAGATCTTTTTTCCAAAGCAGAACCAATCGATATAGTTAGTGTTAGCAACCGCTTAAAAGATACTGATGCTTTAAAAAATATTGGTGGTTCAAGCACTTTGAGCGCTTTAGTGAATAAAGTCTCTAGCGCTTCCAATATTTATTATTATGCGCAAATAGTCCATCAAAAGAAAACTTTGAGAGACCTTATCAGTGCTTCTTCTGACATTGCTTCTTTGGGCTGGCAAGAAGATCAAGATGTTAATATTCTAGTAGACAAGGCCGAGCAAGCTATTTTTGCCATTTCTCAGAATTCTATTACTAGAGAATTTGTTCCCTTAAATACCGAATTAAAATCAGCTTATGAAAGAATTGATGAATTAAATAAACAAGGCTATGGAGCCATGCGTGGGCTTGCCACTGGTTTCAGAGATTTGGATAATAAACTGTCAGGCTTACAAAAATCCGACTTGGTTATTTTGGCTGCAAGACCATCTTTAGGAAAAACTTCTTTAGCTTTGGATATCGCCCGTCAGGCAGCTATGAAAAACAAGAAACCTGTAGGTTTCTTTAGCTTAGAAATGTCCAAGGATCAGCTGGTAGATAGAATGTTGGCAGCTCAATCCAGAATTGACGCCTGGAAGATTAGAACGGGACATTTATCAGCCGAAGGCGAGTTGAATGATTTTACTATCCTGAGAGATGCTATGGATACTTTGTCTCAATGCCCTGTTTATATCGATGATACTCCCTCTCCTACTATTTTACAGATAAGAACCATGGCCCGAAGATTGCAAACTGAAGTTGGCTTAGGCTTGATTGTTATCGATTATTTGCAATTAATTCAACCAGCTAACAATTCTCAAAGTGTAGTTCAGCAAGTTACCGAAATATCCCGTGGCCTGAAAGCTATCGCTAGAGAGCTAAATGTCCCCGTGCTTGCCTTATCCCAATTATCTCGTGATGTTGAAAAAAGAGACGGTGACCAAAAGCCTCGTTTATCAGACTTAAGAGAAAGCGGCTCTATTGAACAGGATGCCGATATCGTCATGTTTATTTACAGAAAAGATAAAGTTAGAGGCGGCGGTTTTGGTATTACTACTACAGAGAGCCAACCAGAAACTTATAACCATACCCCCATTGCCGATATTATTATAGCCAAACATAGAAATGGTCCTACTGGACAAGTCCAGCTATACTTTAATCAAGACATTGCTAGCTTTACGGATATGGATAGTAATCCCGAAGGTTTCGAACAATATGGTGAAGACGAGAGCGCTATTCCTCCAGAAGATTTATAATAATTTTGATTCCCAAGATTGCTAGATATATATGGAAATAATTCCTAAGAATTTAAAACATTTGGCTAATCTGATAGCCCAAATGCCAGGGATGACTGCAAGACAAGCCCTAAGAGCTGCTTATGCCCTAACCAGAACTGATCAGGAGGCACATCCTTTTTCTGATTTAGAGAAACTCATTAAGGCAGGAGAGGAAACAATGGCTAAGCTTAAAATTTGTTCCCTGTGTTTTATGCCGTTTGAGACGGATGATAAGCAATTGTCTGTTTGCCCAGTATGCGCTGACAAAAGAAGAGACCATCAAACACTGGTCATCGTGGAGAAAGAAACAGACCTTTTATCTCTAGAGAAGACTGACACTTACAACGGTTTGTATTTTGTCTTAGGCGGGCTTTTGGCTTCTATAGACCCAGAGAACAATCAAAAATTAAGAGTTCGAGAATTAAAAGAAAGAATTAAAAGACAAAAAAATATTCCTCAAGCACGTATTAAGGAAGTTATTATTGCTTTAGGCCAGACCACTGATGGTAATTTAACTGCCAATTATCTGAAGGGCCAAATACAAACTGTTGATAAGGAAATAAAAATTTCCCGATTGGCTAGTGGCCTGCCTCATGGTAGCGAAGTAGAATTTGCCGATGAAGAAACTCTGTCCAATGCGCTTAAATACAGACAGGAGGCGTAATCCAAAAAACTGCTATAATGGCAGTTTTTTAATTTTCAATTTACAATTTACAATTTACAAATAATTTTCAATCCACCATTCGGAAAACTAATTTATAAATATTGTATCGTATTTATATTTTGGATTTTGGATTTTAGACTTTAAAAAACTGCCCTAATGGCAGTTTTTATATGATTATTTTACTTTGACCTGAACGAAAGGCTGACG
>DAONFR010000008.1:0-11273 GCA_035403725.1 Minisyncoccota bacterium
TTTAGCCCCACTGTTATCGATGACTTTTAACATTGTTCTTAGTTGAATCATACTTGAGTTTAAAAAATGTAGGAATTTTTTCTAATTGACTTTTTTTATAACAGACCAACGTTTGTCATGAGAAATAGGTTTACTAACAGCTCCCAGGATGACTTGGTCACCTATTTTGTAGAGATTATTAGGATTATCAGCTTTAAAGTGTTTATGCGTCTTTATGTATTTACGATACAAAGGATGCTTCTTTAAAGTAGTAACCTCAACCACAACCGTCTTCTGCATTTTATCAGAGATAACTACTCCTTGAATAGTACGGAGAGAGGTCTTGTTTGTTTTTTTTATTTCTTGTGATGGCATAAATAACAATGAAATTACAAAATAAATTAATGAGTACCTTTAAGTTTACTATTAGAAGAAGTTAAAAGTCTGGCAATATCGTGACGAAGAACTCTTAAATCATTAGTATTCTTTAATTTGCCTAAACGTTGGTCTAGCAAATTTTTATGAAGTTTCTGACGCTTTTCTTCTAAAAGCGCTTTGATCTCGGGAATTGTTTTAAGAGTAAAATCTTCTTTCTTGATCATAATATATACAACTACTTGTTAATGATAAATTTCGTTTTCATAGGGAGTTTGCTAGTAGCCAAACGAAAAGCTTCTCTGGCAGTGGTCTCTGTTACACCATCAATTTCGAAGATAATACGACCTGGCTTAACTACTGTAACATAATATTCAACATTACCTTTTCCCATACCTAGAGTAACTTCAGGTGGTTTTTTAGTTACTGGTTTGTCAGTCACCACTCGAATCCAAAGCTTACCAGTTTTGCCAAGAAGTCTGATGATGGCTCGACGAGCAGACTCTATTTGATTGGTTTTAACCCAAGCTGGCTCAGAAGCGGCTAAGGCATAAGTACCGAAGGAAATGGAACTTCCGCGAGAATCTATAACTCTACCGCGAGCGCGGCCTTTATTCCACTTTCGATGTTTAACTTTTTTTGGTATAAGCATACTAAAATTTTATTCAGAATTTAAGCTTTTGGTTGCTTTTTATTGTCAAAAATATCTCCTTTGTATATCCAAACTTTAATACCAATGGTGCCATAAGTACAATGAGCTCTAGCCATGGCAAAATCTATATTGGCTCTTAAAGTATTTAATGGTAAACGACCTTCTTTCACTGTTTCATCACGAGCAATTTCTGCTCCATTCAAACGTCCACTCACAGTAATTTTGGCTCCCAGAACTTCTTTGTGTTGAACTACTTTAGCCAAAGCTTGCTTGATAACTCTTCTAAAGGGAATTCTGCGTTCTAATTCTTCAGCCACATTTTGAGAAACAATGGCAGCAGAAGTTTCTACCTGGGCAACTTCTTCGATACTGAGATTCACTTTCGGATATTGAGTTTTCTTAAGATCTGTCAGCAAATTCTTTTTATCAGAAGATTTGCGGTGAGCATATAAAGAATAAGATTTTCTGATAGTAGCGTCTATTTCTTTACGAAGAGTATCAATACCGGTACCACCACGACCAATAATAAGTCCGGGGCGAGCGCAGTGAATAGTAATCTTAATAGCATGAGTGCTACGTTCTATTTCAATGGACTCGATCTTGCTTTCTTTGAGCTTCTGGAGGATAAGTTTTCTAATTAAATAGTCACCCTCCAAGTTTTGGGCATAATTGTTCCAATCAAACCAGCGTGATGTCCAGTTTTTATTGATACCAATTCTTAAACCTTGTGGATTAATTTTTTGAGCCATACAAATAAAATAAACTTATAGGAGTGAATAATTTAAATTGCTTTACGATTAAAAACCTTTGCTTTCTTAGGAGCGACATTAAAATTTTTGTTGTGAGTAACAGGTTTAGCGGCAATTTTAGAAAGTGATTTATTTTCGTTGCCTTTTTTCTCACTCACTTCTTTAACAGTTTTGGCTTTTTCAGTTACTTCAGTTGTGCCTTTAACTCCGGGAACAATTTCTCTCAGGACGATAGTGACATTAGAAGTTCGGCTGCGTAAAGTAGTAGCACTACCCTGAGCTCTCGGAAAGAATTTTTTCCCAACTCTGCCACCATCTACTTTAATGATGCCAATTTTTAAATTATCAGCACTAAGATTGAAATTATGAGTGGCATTAGCAATAGCGGAATCTAAGAGTTTCTTGATGGGACGAACAGAACGGTTAGGCAAAAATTGCAGGATATTAAGAGCAGCTTTGGTGTTTTGGCCCTTAATAGTAGCCGTAATTAAACGGACTTTTCGAGGAGCAATATTTAGATTGTTTAACTTAGCAATAACTTCCATATTTTTGAAATCTATAAGTCGTCTTAATAATAATTACTATTTCTTTTTAGGAGCAGCTGCGGCAGCGGCAGGAGCCTTATTAGCAGCGGCAGCAGAAGCTTCGAGCTCTCTCTGCATTTTACCACCATGCTTCACGAATTTTTTGGTTGGAGAAAATTCACCTAAACGATGACCAACCATTTCTTCGCGGATATCAACATTGATAAAAGTTTTGCCATTATGCACACCCATGACAAAGCCTACCATCTCAGGAGAAATGACGGCATCTCGAGACCAGGTTTTTACAGGTGTTTTATCCCCTACTTTCAGCTTGGCTACTTTTTGCAATAGTCTTTCTGGAATAAAGGGACCCTTTTTTAGACTACGAGACATAAGAAATTTGTATTTTAATAACTAAATTTTATTATTTATTCTTCTTGCGAGAAGGACGACGGCTAAGAATTAAACGATTGGAATATTTATTGGGCTTACGAGTCTTATGACCACCAGTAACTTTACCCCATTTAGTCTTTGGACGCTTAGTGCCCCTTTGGTTGCGGCCTTCACCACCACCATAAGGATGGTCTTTAGCATTCATAACCTTTCCACGCACTTCTGGTCTGGTACCCATCCAACGAGAACGTCCAGCCTTACCAAGCTGCATCATTTTATGTTCAATATTGGACAACTGTCCAACAGAAGCAAAACAATTATTTAAAATCTTGCGGATTTCTCCAGAGGGCATTTTAACATCTGTGTATCTGTCTTCTTGAGAAACTACTTGTAAGTAGTTACCAGCGCCTCTAGCTAATTTTCCGCCTTCAAAGGGACGTACTTCTACGTTATGAACGAATTGTCCGGCAGGAATATTTTTGAGTTGTAAACGATTGCCTAGTTTTAAAGGAGCACTATCGGCACAAAGAATTTCTTGACCTACTTTTAAGCCTTCAGGAGACAAGATATAAGCCCAAGCACCATCTTTATAAGAAATTAGAGCAATAAAACAAGAACGATTAGGATCGTATTCAATAGAAGATACTTTACCTGGGATCGTTAATTTCTCTTGAGCAAAGCTCACCACCCGATATTGTTTTTTGTGTCCACCTCCCATATGACGAGAAGTTAATCTCCCCTGACTATTTCTTCCAGCAGTACTATTCTTGCCAATAGTTAAGCTCTTCTTGGGTTTAGAGGTTGTAAGAACGCTAAAATCAACCACATCGTGGAAGCGTTGAGAAAAAGTTGATGGCTTGCGGCGTTTCATAGATACTTAATGTATTAATTTATTAATAAATACGGATACGTATTTTTTAATTTAGCTTTTAACTAGATTCCTGTTTCTATTTTTTGACCCTCTTTAATAGTGACAACGGCTTTGGCGACACCACTGGTTTTGTGAACGTGCCTACCAAAATGTTTGGGCTTAGCAGGAGAGTTAATAGTATTTACGCGAATCACGGTCACTTTATATTCTTTCTCGATAGCTTTTTTAATTTCAGGTTTAGTAGTACGTTTATCAATTTCAAAAATGTATTGATTTTGTCCTTGAAGCGCAGTAGCTTTTTCAGTAATTCTTAAACCCTTAACGATACGAAAAGAAGGACCGGCAACGATAGGAGTATCCTTACTTTTCTCTTTGGGGATTTTGCTTGTAGTACTTTTTTTAAATAAAGGCATGGTAGTAAATTAATCTTTGAGAACTGTTTTAAGGTCTTCTAGACCAGCTTTAGTCAAAATAATAACTTTGTGATTCAAAACTGGAAGTAAGGAAAGATTAGAAGCAATGTCAAAGTAAGCATTTTTGATATTACGGCCAGCACGAATAACACCTTTTTCTGTTTTAGATAAAGCAATAAGAGTAGAGGGTCTTAAGGTCTTTCTTAAATTTTCGGCAGATAAAAGTGCATCTACAGAAGTAGCAATAAATTTAGTTTTCAAATTTTCTGTCTCTAAAGCATCAACGAAAATGATTTCTTTATCTTTAAGCTTTTGACTTAAAGCGGATTTTAAAGCTTTCACTTTCATTTTCTTATTGATCTTCAGATCATAATTTCTTTTCTTGTCGGGACCGAAAGTGACACCACCGCCTACCCATATAGGAGAACGAGTAGAACCATGACGAGCACGGGCTGTACCCTTCTGTTTCCAAGGTTTTTTACCACCACCGGAAACTTCTCCACGGCCTTTGGCATGAGCACTTAATTTGCGGCCTTGGTTAGATAATACATTCATCACCTGAGCAATCAGATCTCCGTTGTAAGGGGTAGCAAAAAAAGCTGGTAATTCAATAAAACCATTTTCTTTTCCCTCTTTATTGTATAATTTAGTCTTTTCCATAAAAAAATAACTCGTTATTTAGCTAAATTAGAACCGAGAATACAAACCAACCTATCTTTAGTTCCAGGAATAGCTCCTTTAATATAAAGTAAATTCTCTTCTGGTTCTATTTTAACAACCTTGAGGTTTTTAACAGAAACAGTGTCAGAACCCATACGCCCAGCCATCTTTCTACCTTTAAATACATGTTGAGCATCGGTAGAGCCTATAGATCCTGGGGAACGCCAACCATGTTTAGTACCATGAGTCTTGCGAATTCCATGGAAGCCATGACGTTTAACAACGCCTTGAAAACCCCTACCCTTGCTGATTCCGGTAACTTTTACAAAATCGTTATTTTTAAAAATAGATGCATCTAAAGTCTTTCCCACAGTCATCTCTTCTAATCCTTCTAGGACAGCATCATCGTCTAAAGCAACTTCCCTTAAATAAGCAAATTTGCCTAAGTCTTTGAGATGCCCTAATTGTGGTTTATTAAGATGTTTTTTACTCCCAAAACCAAATTGGACTCCTTGATAGCCATCTTTTTCTATAGTTTTTACTTGGGTCACAGTTAAGGGGCCAGCTTCTACAACAGTTACGGGAACAATTTTCTGGTCCACTAAAATCTGGGTCATCCCGACCTTCCGACCTAACATAAATTTAATTTTTTCGTGAGCAGATTTCATAAAGATTTAAGTAAGCTTGTTTTAAACGAAGTGAAAAGATAATTTTTTCCATTTAAAAACCGGGTCGATACTGACCCGGATTTTAACGGATGAGTACCTCACGTCCAACCCACAAATGGGGATGAGTCTGAGGACAGACTAATTATTTAAATGTGAAACGACGCTCTCTAACGGATAATTACATTTTTATTTCAATGTCGACACCGCTGGGTAAATTAAGGTCACCTAAAGATTCAATAGTTTTGGGATTAGCATTCAGAATATCTATAATACGCTTATGGACTCTAATCTCAAATTGCTCACGAGCATTTTTCTTTACAAAAGTAGAGCGGTTAACTGTGTAATGATGAATTTCTGTCGGTAATGGTATAGGGCCACTCACCTCTCCGCCATTGCGAAGCACGGTATCAATAATCTGTTTAGCAGAGCTATCGATTAATTTATGATCATAGGCTCTAATGCGAATCCTGATTTTCGACTGATTTGAAGTTTGCATGTTAAACTGATGCTTTAGGTTAACTTAATTTGTAAAAAGCTTAGCACGGCCAAACGCTTGGTTTGAAAAACCAAGCGTTTGACTTTCTCTTATTTAATAATCTTGGAGATGACACCAGCACCCACAGTCTTACCGCCTTCTCTGATAGAGAATCTTTGAGTCTCATCAATAGCGACGGGAACGATTAGATGAACAGTCATAAGAATGTTATCGCCAGGCATAACCATTTCAACACCTTCAGGCAAGATTACTTCTCCAGTAACATCGGCTGTACCTAAGAAAAATTGCGGTTTATAACCTTTGAAGAAAGGAGTATGACGACCACCTTCTTCTTTGGTAAGAATCAAAACATTGGCTTCGAATTCGGTATGAGGTGTAATAGAACCTGGTTTGGCTAAAACCTGACCACGTCTTACATCTTCTTTCTTGATGCCTCTTAAAAGAACACCAACGTTATCACCACAATCAGCTTCGTCCATAGACTTATTGAAGGTTTCAATACCAGTGGCTACGGTTTTAACAGTAGGAAGAATACCCACCATTTCAACTTCGTCATTGATTTTTAAAGCACCCCTTTGGACTCTGCCAGTAACTACAGTACCACGGCCTTCAATAGTGAAGATGTCTTCAATAGGAAGAAGGAAGGGTTTATCTGTGTCTCTAACTGGTTCTGGGAAATAAGTATCAACTGTATCTAATAATTTGTAGATAGGTTCAAGTCGAGGATCATCGGCAGTAGTAGCTTTTAAAGCTTCTGTAGCAGAACCACGAATTACAGGGATATCTTTGCCTGGGAATTGATATTTGTTGAGAAGCTCTCTGACTTCAGCCTCAACCAAATCAATAAGTTCAGGATCGTCAACCATATCAATCTTGTTTAAGAAGACAATGATGTATGGAACACCTACCTGACGAGCAAGCAAAATGTGCTCACGAGTTTGAGGCATTGGACCATCAGCAGCAGAAACGACCAAAATAGCTCCATCCATTTGAGCAGCACCAGTGATCATGTTTTTGATATAATCAGCATGACCGGGGGCATCAATATGAGCATAATGTCTCTTTTCGGTCTGATATTCAGAATGGTGAATATTGATAGTAATCCCACGAGCTTTTTCTTCGGGAGCCTTATCAATATCATTCACAGCTGAATCATGATTAACCAAGCCTTTTAAGAAAAGGGCATGGATGATAGCAGCGGTTAAAGTAGTTTTCCCATGGTCAATATGACCAATGGTGCCGATGTTTAAATGCGGCTTACTTCTTTCATATTTTGCTTTTTCTGCCATAATATTTTTTAATTAATTGATTAATTAATAATTAATTTTTTCACTATAAAAAATTGCGTATTGTGCCTGGGTATATTAACTCAAAATTTCTTCTCTGTCAACAGAAATAGGCAATTTTAGGCACTTTTTACCCTATTTCTATGCTTCCTTACGTTCGGCCCTGATAGCGGCTCGACCACTAATGATAGTATCAGCAATATTTCTAGGAGCTTCTTCGTAATTAGAGAATTCCAAATTACTGGAACCACGGCCTTCAGTCATGGAACGTAATTGAGTAGTATAACCAAACATTTCTGATAAAGGTACCTTGGCATCAATAATTTTCATCATACTTCTATCCCCTATGTTATCTATACGACCACGACGAGAATTAATATCACCAATGACATCTCCTAAAAATTTCTCGGGAATAACTATTTCGACTTTCATAATAGGCTCTAGGATAATAGGCTGAGCTCTTCTAAAGCCTTCTTGTAAAGCCATAGAAGCGGCAATTTTGAAAGCCATTTCGGAAGAATCCACTTCATGATAAGAACCATCGTAAAGAGTGACCTGAATATTTTTGACGGGATAGCCAGCGAGAATACCTCTGTCTAAAGTTTCGATGACACCTTTCTTAACGGCAGGAATAAATTCCTGAGGAATCACACCTCCTTTGATAGCATTAATGAACTCGAATTCCTTATCAGCCAAAGGCTCAATTTTGAGCCAAACGTGACCGTACTGACCTTTACCACCAGATTGCTTGATGTACTTACCTTCTGCCTCAGCAGTGCCCTTTATGGCCTCTTTGTAAGCTACCTGGGGCTTACCGGTGTTCACTTCAACGTTAAATTCTCTTCTGAGACGGTCGACAATGATATCAAGGTGAAGTTCTCCCATTCCTGAGATAATAGTTTCTAGTGTATCGGGATCTGTATGAATTTTGAAAGTAGGGTCTTCGTCCGATAATTTTTTAAGAGCCAAACCCATTTTAGCAGAATCGTCCTTGGTTTTAGGTTCAATCTTTAAGGAAATAACAGGTTCAGGGAAGGTGATATTTTCGAGAGTAATAGGATGATCTGGGTCGCACAAGGTATCTCCTGTTAGAGTGTTTTTTAGACCAACGGTAGCAGCGATATCTCCTGCATAAATGTCATCCATTTCTATTCTTTCATTGGAATACATTCTCATGATTCGGCTTATTCTTTCCTTCTCTCCTTTGCTAGCGTTTAAAAGATAATTACCTTTCTGAAACGAACCAGAATAGACTCTAAAGAAAGTTAAAGTACCAACGTAAGGATCAGTAACAATCTTGAAAGCGAGAGCACTAAATGGTTCTTTATCGTCTGGGTTCCTCTTTAATTCGGCTCCAGTTTTAGGATCTGTACCAACAATGGCAGGTAAGTCTATAGGAGAAGGCAAGTATTCTACTACTGCGTCCAAAACTGGCTGCACGCCTTTGTTTCTAAAGGAAGAACCACAAAAAACAGGGTTAATTTTACAAGCAATCGTAGCTTTACGAGTAACTGCTTTAAGTTCATCGACAGTAATTTCTTTACCATCCAAATATTTTTCAAGCAAAGCGTCATCTTCACTAGCAACCATTTCTACTAAACGAGCACGCCACTTGTCAGCATCGGCTTTAAGATCGGCAGGAATTTCTCCATATTCGACGATTTCACCTTTTTCTCCCTTAAAATATACGGCTCTCATAGTGAGCAGGTCGATTACTCCTTCGAGTTTATCTTCTGCACCTATAGGGAAATTAAAAAGAATAGCTTTTTTGGAAAGTCTTTCAAGGATAGAATTATAATCAAAAACATAGTTAGCGCCCATTCTATCCATCTTGTTTATAAAACAGATACGAGGAACATCGTATTTATCAGCCTGATGCCAAACAGTCTCTGATTGAGGCTCTACACCTGCGACTCCATCAAAAACAACTACGGCTCCATCAAGTACACGAAGGGAACGTTGTACTTCTGCTGTAAAATCAATGTGCCCGGGGGTATCAATAATGTTAATTTTGCACTTATTCACCTGCTCCTTGGGCATATCTGTAGGAGTCCAATAACAAGTGACAGCGGCCGAAGTAATAGTAATACCTCTTTCTCTTTCTTGAACCATCCAATCGGTAGTAGTGTTACCATCATCAATATTACCTATCTTGTGAGAAAGACCGGTATAAAACAGAATTCTTTCGGTAGTAGTCGTTTTACCAGCATCAATATGAGCAATAATGCCGATATTTCTGGTTTTTTCGATTGGATATTCTCGAGGCATAGAAAAACAAAAATAAAATAAAAACTAAATAAAATAAAAACTAATTAAAACCGCTAAGTACTTAGCAGAAAAAACTATAGCGGTTTAATGGCTTATTGGGCAAAATGGGCGAAAGCACGGTTGGCTTCGGCCATTCTCTGGGTATCATTCTTCTTTCTGACGGCATTCCCCTCTTCTTTGGAGGCAGCTATAATTTCAGCAGCTAATTTTTGAGCCATAGGTTGACCCTTTTTACTTCGACTGGCTTCTAAAATCCACCTAAAAGCTAAAGCGATTTTACGTTCTGGTCTGACAGGAAAAGGAATCTGATAATTAGCACCACCGATTCTTTGCGTTTTGATTTCTAGAGCTGGTTCCACATTGGCCATGGCTAACTTAAAAACCTCCATAGGGTCCTGTTTGGTTTCTTCTCCAATAACATCAAAAGCGGCATAAACCACTCTGGCAGCAATGCTTTTTTCGCCATTTTTCATGACGTAATTAATGAGTTTAGCAACCTCAACGTCATTGTATTTGACGTCTGGTTCTAAATGTTTAACATGTTTAATAGGTGTACGCATATATGCACTAATTTACAAATTTTTCAATTTACAACTTTATTTCTTCTCAGCGGGCTTCTTGCGACCATACTTGCTCCTCTGCTGACGACGTTTATCCACTCCAGCAGTATCATATAAACCTCTAACAATGTGATAACGAACACCTGGTAAGTCCTTAACCCTACCGCCTCTCAACAAAACTACAGAGTGTTCCTGAAGATTATGACCTTCACCAGGAATATAGGCAGTCACTTCCATACCATTGGAAAGTTTAACCCTAGCGACTTTTCTGAGAGCAGAGTTTGGTTTCTTTGGGGTAGTAGTAAAAACCTTAAGACAAACACCTCTTTTGAAAGGAGATTCAATCTTTACTGGTCTATTTTTAAGAACATTAAAGTTCTTCGCCAAAGCAACTGTTTTGCTTTTCTTGGCATTAGATTTTCTACCTTTTCTAACTAATTGGCTGAGAGTAGGCACGATAAAAAAATTAAAATTAATTAAATATTCTATACTGACACGAGACAAAAACTGCCACCACGACAGTTTCACTACTTACAAGTACAAATGTAGCGCCATTAATCTACCAAAAAAATGCTCTTCTGTCAATGAAATAGTGATTAAATTCCAGTAATTAGATGGAATAGAAAGTTAATAATGGGACTTAAAAAATTCAAGCCACCGATCATTAAAACTATCAGGATAATATAACCATAACGTGTAAGAAATTCTTCGGTATTTGGAAAGAAATAGAAAAAGATGTGAGAGCCGTCTAGTGGATAGATGGGTAAAAGATTAAAAATAGCTAAACTGATGTTAAGTCTAACCGCTAAACCGAGAAAATCTGCTATCGCGGCATTGGGCCAAAAACGCAGAATAGCCCCTAGAACAGTGGCTAAAACCAGGTTACTGAGAGGACCAGCCAGAGACACAAAGGCTTCATCCTTCTTGGGATTATCAAAATTATAAGGGTTAATGGGAACGGGTTTAGCCCAACCAAAAACAAACTGACCATGGGTAAGAAGAAACAAAGTCACAGGAAGTAATACGGAGCCCCATGGATCAATATGAGGAAGTGGGTTTAGCGTTAACCGACCGGAAGCCCAGGCAGTTCTATCCCCTTTTCTTAAAGCAGCATAACCATGAGAAATTTCATGGATAATAATGGAATAGGCAAAAATAAGGATCTCAATTATAATTGTAAGAATAGATGCCATGAGAATAATATAATTTTCAATTTATCCTTCGATAAGCTCGGGACCAGTTAGTTTACAAACCTATCGATAAATTATTTTTTAGACTTTAAACTTTAGACTTTAAACTTTTATCTTGCACCCCCCATTCTACCCCATTTCTTTTGTCTTGTAAAAACTGAACTGATATGTTAATCTAACTCCGTTAAT
>DAONFR010000009.1:0-10572 GCA_035403725.1 Minisyncoccota bacterium
TAGTCTGTGATAGCTTTATATTACTCACTTTCAAGTATTTGTCAAGATTGTTGAGAATCAGGTCGGCCTGAGGCACAGAAAGAGAATGATTTTTACCCTTATAATCAAAAGAAAGATTGAATGGCATGGGAATAAGTTTATAAAGTTCTTAAAGCTTCTAAATTCTAGAGACTTATTTGATGTATTTTGCTTTGTTTAACAAATGCTCTTGGTAAGTTTTGGCGAAAATAGTCCGCGAGTCTTTCTGGGAGCTAAGATAGTATAAATAGTTGGATTTTTGGGGAGTAAGAACCGCCTTGATAGCTTCGAGACTTGGATTGCATATGGGTGTTGGTGGCAAACCAGGGTATTTGTAAGTATTGTATAAGGAATTGCTTTTAAAGTCGTTGTTAGTAAGGTTACAGCTATCAGCTCCGTTACTTTCTTTAATATAACAGATAGTGGAATCTACTTGAAGGGGCATGCCCAAAACTATGCGTTTTTCCAAAATGCCAGCTACCAATTTCCTATCTTGGTAAGAAACTACCTCTTTCTCCAGTAGAGAAGCCAAGATCATATTGTCTTTAAATGAAGAATGAGAATCCTCTAACTCCTTCTCTAGAGGTTGATAAACTTTTCTATTGAAATTATCTAACATGGTTACAAGAATTTCTTTGCTTGTCATGTGAGGATTCAAAAAATACGTATCCGGATAAAGAAGACCCTCAGGATTATCTGTCCCCCATTTTGTTAAAAAAGAGTAAGCCGCTTTTTCATCATCAGTTAACAAACTTAAATCAAATTTGTCTCCCCGAGAAATAAACTTTTTCTCAATTAACAGTGCCTTAACATCAAACAAATTAAAGCCCTCGGGAATAGTTACTTTAAAAGCAGGATTGGTCTGACCATTAGCAATTTTACTAGCAACAGCACTAATAGACACATCGCCCTGGAAATCATAATTTCCAGCTTTAAGGTCTCTCAGGTGTCCATGCCAAGCCAACCAAAGTTTAAAAATTTCAGGAAACCTAATTATTCCTGCTTGAGACAAATGGGAGGCAATGGTATTAACACTCTCCCCTTCTTTGATATCTAGAGATACGCCCGATTCTGGTAGAGCAATTTTATAGTTACTAAGACCCCAACAAAAAAGGAAGGAAGTTATCAAAATAACTCCTAAAATATTATTTAATTTTTTACGATTAAAAAACATTTTGTTTTAACTATTCTGAATAACAATATTACTCACAATTCCCAACGCAATAAATTCTAGGAGGAGATGGGAGCCACCAAAGCTAACGAATGGCAAAGGTAGTCCAACAATAGGCATTACTCCTAAGTTCATGCCCAAATTCACTATAAAATTCAAACATAAATTAACAGTAATGCCGGTGACGGCAAGTTTAGTGAAATTTTCGGGAAGATTTAGACTAATTTGAGTAAGGTTGTAAAAAATAATGCCAAAACTTAAAAGTACTAAACCTACCCCCACAAAACCCAATTCTTCTCCTAAAGCTGAAAAGATAAAATCTGTTTGTGCTGCCGGCAAAAAACGCAATTGAGTTTGTGTGCCCCAGCCTAAACCTTTGCCCAAAAAGCCACCGGAGCCCAAGGCAATCATGGCCTGTCTGGCGTTATATTGACTCCCCTGCCAATCCTTACTAGTGGTAAAGAAGGAAAGTAAACGTGTTTTTTGATAGGGTTTTAAAAAATATTGCCACGCCAAACCGCCAATTAAAGAGAAAATTACTATTAAAAGCACAAACTGTTTAAAGCGCAATCCAGCTAAGAGAAGCATACAGAACCAAATGCCAAAAATAACTGCTGCCCCGCCCAAGTCTGGTTGTAAAATGGCAAGCCCCATAGGAATCGCTGCGTAAAGCCCAGAAACTAAAACATGCTTGAATTGCCAAATTTCTATATTACGATTGCTAAAATATTTAGCCAAAATCAAAATGACTGCTAATTTGGCTAACTCTACTGGTTGAAAATTCAAAAAACCCAAATCCAACCAACCAGAGATGCCGTTAACTTTGGTACCAACAAACAGTACCGCTGTCATCATCAGCACCGACAAGAAATAAAAAGCTAAAAGAAAATAAGAGGAATTCCTAAATAATCTGTAATCTATTAAACGAAATAAAAAATAAATAGCACAAGAAATCCCCAAAGAAATAATTTGCTTTTTCAGTAGTTGCCAACGATTAGTTTCTGAACTAGAAAGAGAGGCAATAATTAAAATTCCTAAAAAAGCTAAAATTGCTACTGCCCCCAGTATCCACTTAAGAGAAGTCCGCATAGAGAATTAATAACGATTATCTGCCGAGAAAACATCGGTATGGGCTTTACGGTAACACACCGTAGCCCCTAAAGGCAAGGACTCCCTCCAAATAATGGTGGGCACTCCTCGCATATCCTCGGTTTTAATGTTGTCTAGATAAATCTCATTAAAGCTTAACGGCTGCCCAGTCTTTTTATCACACAGCATAACATCTACGAAAGCTCTTTTATAATTCAAAGTAGAACGATTGACTAAATCAGTAGTAATGCTAATAGGACTCGCCTTTTTAGCATCATCATACTTCATTTTTAAACCAATTAGTTCTAAGACGTCTCCAGTGCTACTAACGGCCGCAGGAACTTTTTGCCAATCTTTAAAAGAAATTTCAGAATCCATATCAAAACGAATGGAGGCTGGTCCGAAGGTATTGTTATCAGCCAAGGCTTTGGTTTTGGATACTAATTTTTCTTCGCCAGGTAAAATATAAAAGGGCTCATCTAAATCTATTCTCAAAGTTTCTCCTGCCCTATTCGTCAAAGTAAAATGCCCTTGAATACCGGTTAAACCGTATTTAGTATTAGGATTAAAAATTTTAGCCACCAAATCATAACCCTTCAGTTTATAATCTAGGATATAAGTGTTTTCTACTACTAATGGTTTTAAGTCTTTCAAATCACAAGCTAAACAAGGACCACCGCAATCTACGGCATCTTCATTTTGATTCTGTTTGTTATCAGAGCAAGTAGGTTTAGGTTTAAAAATATTTCTTCCTATCAAGACTAGGGCCAAAATAACTAAAACCGTAGCTAGCCCAACCACAATTTGTTTTTGATTTCTATAACTAAGCATGGAGCAATTTAAAAAATAAAACTAATACATTATAGCAAAAACCTCTTTTTTTAAGCATTAAGCTCACGTTCTATTTCTACTAAGCGATTATATTTTGACATCCTTTCTGGCTGAATAGGTGCACCTGATTTGAAGGCATCCGCTCCAATTCCCACAGCCAAATCGGCAATAAAATCATCTAAGGTCTCTCCACTCCTATGGCTGACCACAGTTTTAAAACCATTATTTTGAGCCGTCATAGCTACTGCAATAGTTTCAGAGATAGTACCAATTTGGTTCGGTTTAATAATCAAACCATTAATAGCTTCTTCGTCTATAGCCTTAGCTAACCTATCAGAATTAGTTGTAGTAAGGTCATCCCCGATTAACCATAACTTCTCACCCCATAAGCCATTCAAACTCTTGAAGCCATTATAATCATTTTCTGAATAAGGATCCTCTACTGATAAAAGTTCATACCGATTCAGTAGCTGAGAATAATAATTAGTTAATTCCAGTGTGGTGAAATGATTACCGAGAAACTCATAAGTATTTTCTGTTTTATTGTAAAAACTGTTAGCAGCAATATCTAGTCCAAGATTAAGGAGGACTCCACCCTGTGTCTCATCCTTAATTTTAGCCAAGATCTCTAGACCTTTCTCGGGGTCAGCTTCAGGAACGACAAAACCCCCTTCATCCCCTTGAGCAATAGTAGGATATTTATTAGTTGTATACTCTTTTAATTTTTCTATAACATCGCTGCATTGTTCCAAACTAACTATAGCCGATTCCGTACTGGGAATTATAAAATATTCCTGAAAGGGTAAATGAACACCTCCTATAGCATTACCAACATGCTCTCCCCCGTTGATGAGGTTAAACATTAAATAAGGCAGATGAAGATGATTATGCTCTCGTCCACTCAAGGCCGCGATGACACGATAAAGAGGTAAATTTTCTTCTAAGGCAAATAACCGCCAAAAGGCTAGACTTAAAGCCAGCATAGTATTACCACCAAGATTACTTTTATCAGTTGTACCATCCAGGGAAAGCAAATATTCATCGAATTCAAAAGGATCAACAAATTCTTTCTTAAGAATCTTTTCTTTTAAATCATTCACTATTCCTAGAGTGTCTGGAACATTTTTAGTTACGGCTTCAAAAGACCCTTTGCTTTTACCACTAGGAACGCTATCTGTTGCCGTATTTTTAGCAGTGGCCAAAATAATCTGGAGAGTATCTTCACCACGAGAATCTTTAATACTGCTGGCCAAGATGGAATTAAGTTTCATAAATCTATTTCTTGGTAGTTAGAGCAAGCGCTGTTTTAACTATACTGTCTGGATTGAGTGATAAACTATCAATTTTTAGGCCCATAAGAATTTTAGCAAATTCGGGGTAATCAGAAGGAGCCTGACCGCAAATACCGATATATTTCCCCATACTCTTGGCTGTTTTGATTAGAGTTTTAATCATGGTCACCACAGCTTCATTGCGTTCGTCGCCTATTTTAGCTAGAGCATGGCTGTCTCTGTCCAAACCGAGAACTAATTGGGTTAGGTCATTGGACCCAATACTAAAACCATCGAAAATATTTAAAAACTGCTGAGCCAGAATAACATTGGCTGGGATTTCGGCCATCATATAGACTTTAAAATCTTTTTGGTTTGGTTGTAAAGCATGAGCTTTCATAATAGTGGTTACCTTTTGAGCTTCTTCAAGAGTACGACAGAATGGAATCATAGCGTAAACATTTTTCAAACCAAATTCCTCGCGAACTTTTTTCAAAGCTAAAAGCTCAAGCTCAAAAGCTGGTTGGAACTTAGGGTCGTAGTAACGGGAAGCTCCTCTCCAACCCAACATAGGATTTTCTTCTTTGGGTTCGAAAAGTTCTCCTCCTAAAAGCCCTGCATATTCGTTGGTTTTAAAATCTGAAAATCTTAAAATAACTGTTTTGGGATAAAAGGCTGCACCGATTTTGGCGATACCTTCAGCTAATTTATCTACATAGAAATCAGCTTTGTTTTTATAGCCTTCAGTTAATTGATCAATCTGCTTTTTGAGACTAGCGTTTTTTATATCTTTATAATTAAGGAGTGCCAAAGGATGAATTTTAATGTGGGAAGAAATAATAAATTCTTCTCTGGCTAAACCCACTCCATCATTGGGTAGGAAAGAATATTCAAAGGCCTCGTCTGGGTTACCCATATTTAATGTAAGCTTAACGGGTAATTTTGCTTTTTGCTCAATATGATATTCTTTCACCGACCAAACTGTTTGCCCTTTCCAAACAAAACCGTCTCCCCCGCTAGAACAATCAACGGTTATCTTTTGGCCATCTTTGATTTTTTTGCTACCGCTAGCAGTACCAACAATACAAGGAATACCTAATTCTCTAGAAACAATAGCGGCATGACTAGTACGGCCACCCTCATCAGTAACTATGGCCTTGGCTATTTTCATGATAGGTTCCCAATCAGGATCAGTCATAGTTGTGATCAAAATTTCCCCTGGCTTGAATTGTCCTATTTGTTTCGGTGACAAAATAATTTTAGCTTGACCTTCGGCAATAGCTGAACCGACAGCCGCTCCTTTAACTATTAAATCCCCAGGAGCCGTCATGACATAATCCTTGATAACAGAATAATCTTTTTGAGATTGAACTGTTTCTGGCCGCGCTTGCACTATATACAACTCGCCCGTTAAACCATCTTTAGCCCATTCTATGTCCATGGGTTGCCAGGTACCCTTTAATTTAGAATAATGATTTTCAATTTTAAGAGCCCATTCAGTTAATTGCAAAACTTCTTCATCTTTCAGGACAAATTGTTTCTGCTCTTCTTTGGAGGTTGCTATTCTTGTAACCGCCCCTAATTTTTTAGGGTCATAAATCAATTTTTTGTTTTTACTACCCAAAGTTCGGTTTATAATGGCAGGATGACCTGCTAAAAAGGTGGGTTTAAAAATTTCGTATTCATCACCAACCACTTGCCCTTGAACAGCAGTTTCTCCTAACCCCCAAACAGCACTTAAAACTACAATATCCTTGAAGCCTGTTTCGGTATCTAAAGTAAACATAATACCAGCTCCACCTTTATCTGAACGCACCATTTTTTGGACAACGGCTGATAAATAGACGGCCATTGAAGTGAAACCTTTATCTGCTCTATAGGAAATAGCCCTGCTAGTATAAAGAGAGGCAAAACAATTTTTTACGGCTATAAGCAAATCTTTCTCCCCTTTGACATTGAGATAACTCTCTTGTTGACCAGCAAAACTAGCATTAGGTAAGTCTTCCGCAGTTGCCGAAGAGCGGACAGCTACATCAAGATTGGTTGTTTTGGAAAAAGTACTAAGGTCTCCATACGCTTTAGAGATATCTTTAGCCAAATCATCTGGCATTACTCCTCCAAAAATTAAATCTCTAATTTTTTTAGATTTTTTTTCTAAATCAGTTACTTTTTTAGGATCAATTGTCTTTAAAATATCACTAACAGGGATTTCTAAGTGATTGTAAGCTAAAAAATATTTATAAGCCTCAGCGGTAATAGCAAAACCATTAGGTACAGGAACCCCTTCTTGTTGCAGGTGACTATACATTTCCCCCAAAGAGGCTGTTTTTCCGCCAACCAGAGGAACATCTTTAACAGTAATGTCTTTCAGAAATAAAATATACTTACTCATGCTAATAAAATTTAATTTACAGTTTACAAAATAATTTACAAACTTTATAGTTTAAGAACTTAACACCCCCTTAGTATAAGGCAAATGGATTTTAAAGACAAATCAAAAAATCGCCCTTTTCTAAGGCGATTTTTGAAAGAAATTTAATTCTCTGAAGGATCTAATGGCTCTGGTGCTTGGGGATTTTCTGCTTGAGCGGGAACTACTGGTGTTTCAACCTGGGAAGGTACTTTTAGGGAAAGATAAAGCTCATAAGTAAAGGCTAAGGTAAAGACAGGAATAACCATTTGGACTAGTTGGCCTATAGGACCAAGCCATTTCAAAAGCATGGACGCAACCACAACCAAAAACATCCAAGCAAGCAAATTACCAAAAACTTTTCCTTTATGGTTTTTGACTAAATCCCAGCTAGCGCTAAGAGCGGCTCCATTAATGGTGCCAGTTTCAATTACTATAAAAGGCACGGCAAAATAAAGAATGGCTACAATAATACCAGGAATAATAAATGCCAATGAGGCCAAGATAATTATAAGTCCAGATAAGAAAAGGGTACCAAAATAAACCCAATATTTTTTCTTACCCAGCTCTAATATTTCTTTAAAAGATATTCCAACGTTTTCTTTTATAGCAATCAGAAAGGCCAAAGAGATAAAACTACATAGCATTAGAGCCACCAAGCCAACAAGAACAGCTAAAACCACGGCAATAGCCATGCCTGGAGTAAATAGTGTTGAAGTAAGCATCTCGGGATCAAAATGACCGCGAACCATTAAGCCTATGAGTGAGGCACCTGAATTAAAAACAAAAATAGCGCCTACCAGCATGGCGGCAACAAAACTGATACCCATTTCTAACAAAAGAAGATAAGCAATATTTTTAAAGCGAGGTTGAATACGTTCCCAAGCTTTAGAGATTAATTGCTCAAAATTTTCAAAAAAAGTTTTCATAAAAATAAATTAATAATTAAATTTTATCGACCGTTCTTATACGAACTGCTTCGATAATCTCTTGTGGTAAATTTTTAAACGGGAATAGGCCGGTAGAAGCTCCTACAAATCTGACTACATTATAGGCATTAACCGTACCCAAACGCAAGGCGTTTTCTATACCGGCAGTAGATTTGTCAAAAGCTGATAAATTCTTTGGATTATATAAACCAAAAACGAATCCACTTAAGAAAGCATCACCTGCCCCAGTTTTTTCTATCAAAGTTTCGGGATTAATAGCTGCTGCTTCCCAAACAGTTTGGCCATTGGAAACCATGGCTCCCTTCTCGCCGTCGGTCATTACCACTATTCCAGTAACTAGTTGGTCGAGGGTTTTAAAAATTTTCTGCCAATTCAGATATTTTTCACCAGTTAAATAAGCACCCTCTTCCCTATTCAGCATAAGAATATCTATTTTATTTAAGAGTTTCGGATTGTTTTTAAAAATATCCAAATCTCCTCTACCAGGATTGGCAGCTAGGACAAAACTCTGATTTTTCTTTTGTTTAAAAAGGGCTTGCCAAATTTCTTTCTGACCATTTAATGACCCCACTACCACTACCCGACTCTCAGGCATTTTGGTCGCAAAAATATCCTTAGGCCACTTGTAGGAATCTTCCTTATGATTGAGTATAGTCCTCTCCCCATCGGCATTTACCAAAATAATGGATAAAGGTAGCTGAACCAAAGAATTCACCTTGCAGAGAAAGTTGGTTATTTTATTTTGTTTTAGCAAATGAGGAATTTTAGTAGTATCTTCACCGTGGCAATTTAAACTAATCAGGCCGACATTTAATCCTTGTTTTTTAAAACTGATAGCGGTATTTAAAGCGCTACCGCCATAAGTAGAAACAATTTTTTCTACGCCTAGTTTGGCACCCAAGGGAAGACAGAGATATGGTCTCTCTTTAATTTTTTGCATTTGCATGCGATCGATACCGCACAAAAACATATCTTGGGTAACAGTACCAATAGTTAAAATGTCTAGCATATAAAAAAATTAACGATTAAGAATTCTTTTGACAGCGGCGATAACATCCTTGGCTCCTAAACCATAGTATTCCAATAGCTCTTCCGCTGTGCCAGATTGACCAAATTGATCATTTACACCTAGAATCTCCATAGGAATGGGCAAATATTGGCTATAAAATTCACTAACAGCTGAACCAAAACCGCCAGCCTTTTGATGATCTTCTAGAGTGACTACTCTACCAATGTTCTCCCCTACTTTTATCAGGGTAGTTTCATCTAAGGGCTTTATCGTCGAGAAATTAATAACTTCAACTTCTATTTTCTCTTTCAATAATTCCTTGGCAGCTATTAACGCTTTATAAATTATAGGACCAGTTGCCAAAATAGCCACGACCGCTTTTTGATTATTTTCTGGTGACCAAAAAATTTCTGCCTGACCAATTTTACAATGAGTATCTAAGGTAGTAATTAAAGGGGTCTTGTCTCTATCTAAACGAATATAGGTAGGGCCCTGCCAATCAGCGGCCAGCAAGGTTAGACGTCGAGCTTCCAAATAATCACAAGGAGAAAGAACGGTCATATTCGGTAAAACTCTCATGAGGGCAATGTCTTCTAAGGCTTGGTGAGTAGCTCCGTCGGGACCGACAGTCAGTCCACTATGAGAGCCGATTATTTTAACATTCTGATTGTTGTAGCAAATGGTAGTTCTAATCTGCTCCCAAGTCCTACCCGGTGAAAACATAGCATAAGAAGTAGCGAAAGGAATCTTACCCAGATTAGCCAAACCAGCCGCTACTCCAATTAAATTTTGCTCCGCTACCCCTACTTCAATATAGCTCTCAGGAAAACGGATTTTAAATTTTTCTACCTGAGTAGATTCACATAGGTCTGCAGACAAAGCAACTACTTGGCGGTTTTTTTCTCCCGCCAAAAGAAGACCTTCTCCAAATCCAACTCTAGTGGTTTCTCTCTTAGCTTTTTCTAAAAAAATAGTTTCTTTAATTCCGTTTTTGAGCATAACTATTCACTTAATAATTTTATAGCTTTTTCTGCCTCTTGAGCATTAGGTGCTTTGCCATGCCATTGCGGTTTATTCTCCATAAATTTTACACCATAACTCGAGATGGTTTTAGCCACAATAACTACTGGTCCAATTTTAAAATTCTTGGCTTTGTAAAGAGCGTGAATAACACTTTTTAAATCATTACCATCTATTTCAATTACCTCCCAACCAAAAGATTTATATTTATCAGCTATCTCGGTTAAAGGAAGGACCTTCTCTGTAGTACCGCTAATTTGAATATTATTTCTATCAATAATGGCCACTAAATTATCTAAATGATATTTATTTGCTGAAAGCACTGCTTCCCATGTATTACCTTCATCCTGCTCTCCGTCAGACATAAGACAAAAAACATGATTTTTCTTATGATTCATTTTCAGAGCAAGCGCCATGCCTACAGCCTGTGAAAGCCCTTCACCTAAAGGTCCTGAAGTGGTTTCCACTCCTGGCAATTCACCACGGTGAGGATGACCTTGAAGAGCGGAACGAAAACTACGAAGTTCTTTAAGCTTTTCAACAGGAAAAAAACCAGCATAAGCCAAGGTAGCATAATAAACGGGCGCATAATGTCCGCAAGAAACTACTACTATGTCCCGATTTTCTGCCAAAGGATTGCTAGTATCATATTTAACACTGCCGCCAAAATAGAGACCAACAAATTCTTCCACGCTGCCTAAAGGACCAGCCGTATGACCAGAGCCAGCCGAAAGAAGCATTTGGATAATTTCTATTCTAATTTTTGTACAAAGAGTTTTGAGCGCTTTGATTTGCTCTTTAGA
>DAONFR010000010.1:0-10441 GCA_035403725.1 Minisyncoccota bacterium
CTGCTTCACCATTATAGATCATATAATTATAACCATCAGCATGCAGTTCTGTGATAAGCTTTTCGGCTAATTCTCTGGCTTTCGTATGAAGCTGTAGCCATTCTTCTTCGGGCATAGCCTTTATGCTAGTATAATGGTTCTTGCTAAAAACCAGTAGATGGTTAGGAGCGATGGGTTGAACATCAAAAATAGCCAAGAAATTATCGTCTTCGTAATATTTCTTAGAGGGTATCTCTCCTTTTATAATTTTACAAAAAATACAGTTAGAATCGCTAATCATACCAAAACTATTTTTAATTTAAATTTCTTTTTAAGGTTTTTGTGAGATGGGCTAGCAAGAAAGTATTAATAATATCCGTCTTCTCTGCCCAGCCTCGACGAGCTTCGTTTACCCCATATTCTATTCTATTCAAATCTTCTAAACCGTGGGTATCACTATCAATAATAAGTTTTAAACCTGCTTGTTTGGCTTCTTTAATTTTGGAAGCCTCCAAATCTAAACGTAACGGGCTCGCATTAATTTCCAAAATAGTGTGACTTTGTATGACAGCGTTGAGAACCATTGGCCAATTGATTTTAGCTGGCGCCCTCCTATTAATTAATCTGGTAGTAGGATGTGAAATGATGTCTATATAGGGATTGTTAATTGCCTTTATTAGCCTGGCAGTAATATCTTCTTCTGATTGATCTAGTTGGGAGTGCAAACCGGCAACCACATAATCTAATTGTTTCAGGATAGTCTCATTGATATCTACTGAGCCATCGTCTAGAATATTTGTTTCACAACCTTGCAAAATGGTGAAGTTAATATGCTTATCTTTGTATTTGGAATTTAATTTTTGAATTTCCAAACGCTGAGCCATTAATTGTTCTTCATCCAAACCGTGTTCTATCCTCAAAAATTTTGTGTGGTCAGAAATACCTATGTATTCATAACCTAATTTTAGTCTGGCATATTCGGCTAGATCGCTAATAGATTCTTGCCCCCCATCCCAGTCAGAATGGATATGCAAATCGCCACGGATATCTTGTAAGGTAATGAGGTTTAGTTTCTTTCTCCCTTGAGCCCATTGTATTTCCCCTGAATTTTCCCTTAATTCTGGCTCAATGTAACGAAGGTCCAAGTTAGCATAAACACTTTCCTCTGACTCTCCGGCTATCTGTTTGGTACCTTTGAATAGTCCGTATTCATTTAATTTTAATCCTTTTGCAACAGCAATCTTACGTAATTCTATATTATGTTCCTTACTGCCAGTAAAATATTGGCAAGCAGCTCCGTAAGATTTTTTATCAACTACTCGCAAATCCACCTCTAGATCATCAATCAACCTAATAGATGAACGCGTATCACCATGGCTAATGATATGTTCTACTTTAGGGTTTTGCAGATGAGTGAAGACTTCCATCACTTGGGAGGGATTTTTAGCCACTACTACATAATCTAGATCGCCAATGGTAGATTTTTTCCGTCGATAGGAACCTGTAATATTAATTTGGGAAACGCCAGGAATATTTTCTAACTGAGCCCTAATCTTTTCGGCTAGTGGTTGGATTTCAGCATAAAGCCAGCGCTTATTGGCAGTTTCTACTTGGCTTAAATTAGCTAAAATATTTTGTTCCAATTTTTCTCCTCCTCGAGGTAAAGCCCGCACTAGACCTTTTTCAGCCGCGGCTTTTAAATCTGCTAAATTCTTCACACCCAATTCAGTCCAGAGCCATTTAATTGTTTTAGGACCTAGCCCAGGAACAGCATCTAAACTATCAATATCTAGAGGATATTCCTTAACGTATTTTTCGTATGTCTGAATTTTTCCTGTTTCTAAATATTCTTTTATCTTATAGGCCAAATTTTTGCCAATCCCCTCTAGAGCTTCTAATCCTTTAATGTCATCGGTTCTGTAAATATCTGCTACAGATTGATTAAGGGTCCTAAGAATGGCAGCTGCCCTTTGGTAGGCAGCTGGTTTGAAATCAACTCCTTCCATCTCTAAAAACACACCGAGACGGTGGAATATCTTTGCAATCTCTTCATTGACTTCAAATTGTTCTGCAACCATAAGCTAACTTAAATTTAGCTAATACTACTACCATTAAAAGCCAACTTGTCTGGAGTTAAAAGTATCGCTTCGCCATTTTCACCATGAGCAGCCAAAAGCATTCCTCTGCTTTCTAGTCCCATAAGCATTCGCGGTTGCAAATTAGCGATAACGATTATTTGTTTTTCGATAAGCATTTCTGGTTCGTATTGTCTTCCTATGCCAGCTACCAATTGTCTCGCTTCTTCGCCTAAATCAATAGACAATTTAATCAGTTTATCGGACCCTTCAACTCTCTCAGCTGTTTTTATCGTAGCTACTCTTAAATCTATTTTTTTGAAATCATCAATAGTAATCAAATCCATGGGATTATAAATTTTAAAGGCTAAATTTTAAATTTTCAGTGAATGTCTAAATTACTAAATTTTAAAATCTGAATTTGGTTTAGACATTAGACATTGGTCATTAGACATTCTATGTAGTGCTTCCCGTTATCAGTTGTGCTTCTTTATATAATTGGTCAACACTAGCTTGAGTAATATGCTGTCCCTTAGCTAGCTGTTGAGGATTCATGGCTAAGAGGTCTTTCACCATGAGAATATTTTTATTCTTTAACACTTCGGCTACATACCCCTTAAAAGATGGCAGAATAGTAACAGGATACAGTTTATTTGATTCTATTATGGATTCAAGACCTCTATTGTTGGGGTAACGCCAACCAATCATATTTAATCCCATGCATTCCCCATAAGCAATAGCTTCACTTGTCAATTTGTTGTTAGTAATTACTAGTGGATGAATATGACCGTCTTTATTGGCTAAACCAATGTCATAAAAATAAGCCCAAGAGGCCATCAGGTCATGCAAATCAAGCCTGCCTCCAGGTTGCACCCTATATTTACATTCTATTAGTTCAATATCTTTCCCCTTACTGGCTTCAACATCAACTTCGTGAGGAACGCACTTTCCTTGCCACATAACGCCAGTTTTAGTGCCGTATTCATAGAATCTCCACAAACTAGCAATATATTGTTCAAAAGGAAATCCGGTAGGACCAAGCGATTGAATAGCTTTCTTCAAATTCAATCTCATACCTACAAGCGGTGACTCTTTTCTCACAACACTTAAAATTATGTTATAGATGTCCTGGGTAGACATTCCCTCTGTTACTTGTCCCAGGGTTGCTTCAACCGCTTCTTGAGCCTGACGTGGTGAGGCGCCAGCTCTTCTTGCACTGCGCCATACCTTTTTAGGTGAAAAAACCTCTGTTTCTCCCTGAGAGTTAACAATGAGAATTCGTGCCATATAAATAATTAGTATATATTTATGTCTTATTATATACAGAAGGCAGCAAAAAGTCTAAGCCTTAAAATTACTAATGTCTAAATAATTTTCAATTTACAAACTAATGCATGGAAATTCGGGATTGTGTTTTTTAAATTTAAAATTGATTTAAAATTTAAAATTTAGCCTTTAAAATTAAGCGATAGCGTTTTAGTTTCCGCCGCTTCTCTTTTGCCTTACTCTATCCAATTTAGAAAGATATTTTTTGCGTAAACGTAATGATAATGGAGTTACTTCTAAGAGTTCATCATCTTCTATAAAGTCTAAAGCTTGTTCTAGGGACATTTGTACGGGTGGCGTTAAAACAATAGCCACATCAGAATGTTCTGTATGCATATTAGTTAATTGCTTGGCTTTACAAACATTCACTTCAATATCGGCTTCACGGTTATTAGCTCCTACTATCATGCCCTCATATACTTGAATACCAGAATCTATAAACATAGGACCATGATTTTGGGCAATATTTATACCATAAGAGCAAGCTCTGCCTGTTTCACTGGAAATCAAAACACCATTACGTAGTTCTGGCAGAACATCGGCTTTGGGGAAATAATCTAAAAACTGACTAGCCACGATAGCAGTACCACGAGTAGCGAGAAAGGCGGTATTTCTAAAACCTAAGAAATTACGACTGGAAATTTTATAGATAAAGCGAGTGAGACCATTTGTTTCAGTATGCATATCTTCTAACTCTGCCCGACGTTTGGCCATTTCTTGGTTAATCACACCAACATAATCTGGGCCGACTTCTATCACGACTTCTTCAAAAGGTTCAAATTCTTTACCATCCACAACCTTAAAAATAACTTCTGGTTTAGAAATTTCTAATTCAAATCCCTCTCTTCTTAAAGTTTCTATAAAAACAGCTAAATGAAGTTCTCCTCGACCGGCAATCACAAACCCGCTGCCGGCGTTATTATTATCGATTTCTAACCCAACAGTAGTTTGCTTTTCCCTTTCAAGTCGGTCATTAATTTGCATGGCCGTAAAGAACTTCCCCTCTTTGCCAGAAAAGGGGCTACTATTTGGTCTAATCACTACTTTTAAAGTTGGCTTACCAATTTCAATAGTAGGCAAAGCCTGTTCAACGGAAACATCGGCTAGAGTTTGACCTATCTTTACATCAGGAATACCGGTTAAAGCGACTATTTCCCCTGCCAAAGCTTCATTGGTTTCCACTCTTTTTAAACCCTCGCTAATATAAACATTTTCTACTTTGCCAGTCCCTATTTTTCCTTCTTTATCAAGAATATTGACAGCATCTCCTTTTTTGATCTTGCCATGAAAAATTTTGCCAATAGCATACTTCCCCTTGTAAGAATCAAAGTCCAAGGAATTCACGATCATCTTGAAAGGTTTTTCTGGGTCAACTGTTGGAGGTGGTATATATTTTATAATCGCTTCAAATAATGGCGTAAGATCAGCTGGTTGAGTTAATTCTTCTGTTGTAGGCAGATGATCATAAGCACGACCTTCCCGACCTATGGTATAAATTATAGGAAAATTCAATTGTGCATCATTTTTGGCTAACTCTAAAAAGAGCTCTTCGGTTTGTTTGAGAATTTCTTCGGGAATAGCGTCTTTTCTATCTATTTTATTAATCACTAAAATGACTTTGAGATTATGCTCAAAAGCTTTTCTTAAAACAAATTTAGTTTGTGGCAATGGCCCTTCAGCGGCATCCACTAGTAAAATAGCTCCTTCCACCATATTAATAGTTCGCTCCACTTCACCTGAAAAATCAGCGTGACCCGGGGTATCGACTATATTAATTTTGGTACCCTTATAATTAACAGCGGTATTTTTGGCTAAAATAGTAATCCCCTTTTCTTTTTCCAAGTCACCACTATCCATAATGAGAGTTTCCCCCATTTCTGTTTGATTATCTCTAAAAGTATGGGTCTGTTTTAAAAGACCGTCTACAAGAGTGGTTTTTCCGTGGTCAACGTGAGCTATAATAGCAACATTTCTTATATCCATAATGACAAAATTAAAAGATGGCTGGGGGCCATCCTTAAAATAAATAGTTAGGCTCTTCCTTAAAGCCCTGTTTCCATACCACTAAAAGAGGAAAAGAAACAAGGTTCTGCATAGCAGTTTCCCGATTATACCAAAACAATGTACTTTTGACAAGTTTAGTTAAAAGGGTTTTCCCTGGTAAAATCTGGATTTAAACAAGTAGCCGCCTTTTCCTCTATTGGCTGATACCAACCATCGGTAAACTTTAGTTTGTTCATTTCGTTAATCACTAGCTTTGCCTCTTCTGGGGTAATAGTTCTTTTAAGATTTTCATCACTAGTGGCCTTAAAAGCAGGGTTATACTGAGTCATAAGGCTTAAGCGTATATTAGGAGAAAATTTTCTGATAATTTTTAAGGCTTTCAAAGAGTTGTCGACGTGTCCCGGTAAGATAAGGTGACGTACCAGTACGCCTTTAGTGGCTATTCCCTCTTTATTTAGGATTAAATCTCCTACCTGCGAAAGCATCTCCTCTATAGCGGCAGCTGCCTCTTTGGCATAATTAGAAACACCAGAGAATCTTAAAGCCAAATCGTCATCAGCATATTTAAAATCGGGCAAATAAACGTCAATTAATCCCTTAAATTGTTTTAGAATAGTTACATTGTCATAAGCATTGGTATTATAAACAATAGGAATCGTCACCCCCTTCTCTCTGGCAATTTTTAATCCAGTTAAAATTTCTTTAGACCAAATTGTTGGTGAAACTAAATTGATATTGTGTGCCTTACGCTCTTGAAGGTCAACCATTAGAAGAGCCAATTGCTCTGGAGTATAAATATTTTTGCCAACTCCTAATTGAGAAATTTGATAGTTTTGGCAAAAAATACAATGTAAATTGCAACCACTAAAAAATATAGTTCCTGAACCACGGGTTCCAGAAATAGGCGGCTCTTCTCCGAAATGTTTCCCAGACCAAGCTATAAACATCGTTTTATTTAATAAAATAAAAGCTCAGTTTTAATTCCACAAATTATAAACATTGTTTTAATTCTATGAATTATAAACATCGTTTTATTTAATAAAATACAAACTCCGTTTTAATTCTACGAATTATAAACATATTTTTACAACTTAGTGGAATATAGCACTTTCTTGATTTTAGCCAAAAGCTCTTGGAATCTATTTAAGCTTTGGCTTTCGGTAGGGCTTAAGCCACTAACACCATCACTGAGCTCTATAATATTCTTTCCTTCTGTATCTAAACTATTAAAGGATTGGTCTAAGTTTTTTTTGTAATTAATATTATGTCGTTTAATACGCTCAACAATATAAAAAATAACCGACAATAATACTATGACAATAGCGCCCAAGGTTACAGTAATTTTTAAATATAATACAACTAACGCTTGAAAACGTTTCAAAGGAATTTCATTAACCTGCAAAACAACTGGAGCAGTATAAGGGCTAGCCGAATTATCACTCAGAAGTACTTTGGCCTTAACTAGATAGGAATCAACCTTAAATAAACCACTGAGGTTTACTTTTAAATAACCCAGACTATCCGTAGTAAGAACTGTAACAATGGGGGTGCCGCCTTTTATAGGTTGAAACTCTAGCCTCACATTAGCTAGTGGATACTGAGTAATAATTTCAAAACTAAGCGGATCATTCACTGTAATTTGGGCTGGTAAATCTTTAAATATCTGAAGTGCTACTGCATCCACCGTGAATTCTTGACTCGCTTCCAAAGAATAATTATTTCTATAGACCGCTCTTACCTTTAATGTATGGGCACCGAAATCTAAAGGTGGAGTTTTATAAATTAACCCTTTTTCTAAGGGCCAAATTTCTACTGTACCTTTATCCAAAGTAATCTCATAATAATCTGGATTTTCTGCGCCTTGCAGCTTGAAAGCAAAAGCAGCAATAGCGTCAGTAGTTTGCCTCGCAACCGGTTCTAAAATAAGTTTGGGAGTAATCTTTGTTCCAGCTACCACTCCAGTAGCATCAGCAGTCACTGCGGCTTTAGGTAAGATGGTAATGTTAAGACTGGTTAAATTATCCAAAATATTTGTTCCCTTCCCATCATTAGCCAAAATTGAACCGCTAGAAAACGAGACTGTAGTATTCCCTTCTTGACGACAGTTAAAGGTTAAATCTAAAATCCTGCCAGCTTTACCCAAATAGCCAGGATTAAGAATAGCCCCTTCAAAAGAAACTAATCCAGCAACATTATTTTTCAATGGCTCTTGTACCCAGAACTGAACGAGAGAATCTTTGGTCCCTAAATCTATAAGAGACAGCTCATTGGCAGAAAACCTTAACGTACCCTGAACTGCATTGACAGCTACATCTGGACTGTTGATAGATATCTGTAAAGAAATATTATTGCCAACTCGACAAGTAGGAATTAATGTTTGGATATCAAAATCGGCAGCTTGGACTTTGGAAGTTCCAAAAAACAACCAAAGCAAGATTATGGTACTAATCGTTTTCGGGACAGTGGAATTCAAGTGTTTCATTTATTTTTCCTCCTTACCCTCCAGCAACCATAAGAAGAACTAATTATCAATATAATTATAAACAAAACAATTCCCACTGTAAAGAGATTACGGGTCATAAGTCGAGTTGGTGATGGTTTCAAATCGGCTACAGCTATGGTGGTATTGTTAAATTTATCAATAGCCTTGATGGCTAAAAACTTTTTGGCCTGAGAAACATTAATCACAGCAGGGCTTTCTACTTTTTGCCACTGCGTACTTGGATTATTATAAAAATCATTAGTTAAATCAGCTTGAGCCATCTCATAGTGGTCAATACCAGAGTCAGCATCATTAGCATTAAAAATAACAAAAACATTATTTTTAGGTAAAGCAGAAGAGGGCGAAATGGCAATAGTAAAAGGCTCTGGGCTAACCACATCAGTGAGATTAGTAGCTGTTTCAGAATTAGTGTCAGCTGGCACATTTAAAGAATAATTATTCGTCTGGATAATCTTTTCTGTAGCCAAAGGGTCATTTAAAAAAACTCGACTGGGATTTTTTCCATTGTTTAAAACCTCTAAATTTAAAACAGTATTCGTATCTTTAGGTTGAAAAACTAAAGTCAGTATTTTTGCATTGTTCCCTAGATAGCCTGCAGGAATAGCCCCTATGAAATGAAGGATACCATTTTCCACTTCTGGTTTTTGAATCCAAAAATTCAAGAGAGAATCACCTGTGAGGATATTTTTTAAAGCAAATTTATCTTCAGGAAAACGGCAGGAAACTTCCAAGGTATTAATATTGTCCCCTTGAGTATTTAGGTTTAAATTACTAGTATAAAGATTCTCACTGTCTTCAACTAGTTTAGGGGAAGAAAAATTAAGTTCAGCAGCGTGGGTAGAGAAGACACTAATAGACACTAATATAAAACTAAGTACTGCTATAGAATTTGGAATTTGGAATTTGGAATTTGGCATCTTAAAATTCTTTAGTTTTTCTAATAAAAGCATTTAATAGTTTGTGGACGGTAATTGATTGCTCATATGCTTGTTGAAAACTTTCTTTACTTACATACCCAACATCCTGTGCTATTAACATTTGATTTTGTACTTCAGTTAAAGAACCATGTGATATTGAATAGAACTGTATTTTTTCTTTATAAGAAAATCTAGAGAAACCTTCGGAAATGTTTGAAGTTATGGAAACTGCTGCTCGTCTCATTTGGGACACCAAACCAAAAATTTCTTCTTTGGGAAACGTCTTTGTCATTTTATAAATTAACAAAACAAATTTGTGTGCTTCCCGCCAAACTTCTAAATCAGTGAATGATTGTATTTTCGTTGTATTTTCCATCGTCCAAATTCTAAATTCTAAATTCCAGCTTCTAAGCGCCAAGGGCGCTTGCCGAACTTCTACTACCCTGTCCAGTAATACGCCATGATACTAAAGTCTCTCAGGTCTATTTTGCCATCAGCATATAATTTTTTATCTATGGGTATCAGAGCACTATCGCTATTATTTTTTCCCCACCAATAAGCCAAAATGGAAAAATCTGTTAAGTTGACTCGACAGTCACCGTTAATATCCCCTTGAGGAGGACAGGCAGTCCGACCAGGAGCAACGGAAGGTTTATTCACATCTTTAGTGCCCACAGTAAAGGCCAGAATATTACTATAGGTAGAGACTAATTCATCACCCGTTACGTAAGCCTTAGTCTTCACTTCATGGTCTCCATATGTCAATAAAGTGGAATCTATAACATAACGATAAAGGCCGTCTCTTCCAGCCACCATTTTGTCAACTATCTCACTAGTGGAATTAACCATCACGGTAATAATGGCATTAGGAACCGTTTGTCCAAAAACAGTGATATCCTCTCCTTTTTTTACCTCTGATTTATCTATAGCTACTGTAGGCGGAAGCAAAATTCCACTAATAGCGGTAGTGGCATTGCTAGTAATGTAGACTGAAAAACTATGGCTCAAAGACCTAACCGAATTGGCATCTTCTGACCAAACACTAAAATTGTAATTACCGTCATTAATGTTATTCAATTCTACATAAAATTTAGCATCCGGTCCCGTCATTGTCTGAACTACCACAACACCATTCTTGAGAATATAAACTTTATTATTAGGATAGGCTAAACCGGAAAAAATAACTCTAGCATTACTGGTGGACACACCTCCCCCTCCTCCGCTACCACCAGGATTAGTGGTAGTAGTTTCTCCGCTGATTCTCACTCTAACTGTAGTTTGTAAATTATTAGCAGAAATCTTTTGAACTCCCAAGATCCAAAAGCTGCCACTAACTAAAAGTATAAGTGGCAGCAGCTTTTTAAAAACGTTATTATAGAGATTCTTATTCAATGGATTCACTAATTAATTTTTTACAACTGTCTACGTATTTTGTTTCTTATAATGAGAGCTGCCATTCCAATTATCAACAGTAATGAAGCTAATATAATAAGTTTGGTGGTATCAGATGTTCTCTGCCAAAGATTATAGGTGGAAGTGTCTTTCTCTATTACACTCAAGTCTAAGTTTCCCCTATAAGCTACATTTTGATTTTTGAATAGTTGATATTCAACACTATAACTGCCTGCAGATAAATC